>CAMZLL010000199.1 GCA_947311505.1 uncultured Cryomorphaceae bacterium | reverse complement strand
CCTGTTCCACCAGCATAATCTGTAACACCCATTCCAGACCAAACTCCAGTAGGATTAGAATGTGTCAATACAACGCTATCTCCATTACAAATATCAGCAATTAATGGGAAAGACGCATCCATTGCACTTAACACCTCTGTAGTATCTGTAAAAGTATCAGGACAAGTTCCTCCTGATGTGTAGGTCACTCCATAAGTTCCTGCAGTAAGGCTTGTAAAGTAACCAACTCCTGCAGATTGATCTGCAACACCTGTTCCAGACCAAGTACCTGTAGCATCAGTATGTGTTAAATGTAATGTATCACCAATACAAACATCTGCTAAAAGAGGGAAGGTAGCATCTGTTACTCCTAAAACAGTTATTGTTTCTACTATTTCATTAGAACATCCATTCGTATCTGTTACCAAGATAGTGACATCATACATAGAAGGAATTAACGAAGTTAAATACCCATCTCCTGAAGCGGTATCAAAAGCTACTGTTGCATCTGTAGAAAACAAGGTGTAATCATATACAAATGGTGCTGCACCAGTAGATGTTCCTGTAAAGAAAGAAGAATCTCCTTCACAGATAGACATATTTGGTATGTTTACTGAAGCTGTTGGTGCATCAAAAAACTCTACCAATAATGTATCAGCATCTTGTGCTGTGGTAGCATCTTGTACTCCTAAAATAATTTGATATACTCCAGAAACGGTTGGTGCAAAAACCGTAGTATCTCCTATAATGTTATTTCCATTAATAGCCCAACCTGCAGCATAAGGAGATGTACCTCCAAACGTAGTGTGTGTAAAAGTTATAGAATCTCCTAAACAAGCCGTTGGTGAACTCGCATGTGCCACGGCAGTTAAAGGAGGCAAAGCACAAGCAGATGTGGCATGCATTCCTAAGTTACTAAAATCATTAGACGCAAGTACATCCCATTGCGTATCTCCAAGTCCAGCCCATAATACTGTTCCGGCATCAATTGTAGCCATTCTTATCAATGTATTGTTTGCTGTACTACCTGTTCCAACTGGCCAACTAGACCCTGGATCTGCTAACGTATCTCCAATAAAATCTAAAGATGTTGAACTTGAGGTGTTGTATAGCTCTATAGCATCATCTCCATTAAAATTAATGATAGAAGAAGTAGCGTCTGCCAACGCTAGAATTACGGGGTCAGCACTTGTATTAGCGATGATATAGACATCGCCAGGACTTAGCATCCCTGATAATACTTCCGTATTTGTAGTTCCTGTACCTCCATTTGTATATTTTCTGATTTCATAATTAGAAAGATCTATTGGCAGCATTGAAGGGTTATAAATTTCTAAAGCTTTGTTGCTTGCACTTCCCTCTACGTATTCAGAAAAGTACAATTCCGAACATCCTGCTGGTCCAACTGGCAATTGATTCACAACTAATTGAAATGTAGTGTCAGTTCCAGTAACTAAATCGGTTCCTGGATTAACAATCTTGAAATCAAACGTTTCACTTGAAGCACCGAGCATTCCAGGAGTAATGTTTAATGTTACTGTTTGCGTTGTAGCTCCACCACCAACAAATGTTACCGTTTGCGTAGTATAGTTGCCTATAACGGCTGCGTTTCCAGAAGTTAAAGCTAAATCAATTGTTTTGTCAACGACAGGAGTTTGATTTAATGCGATGTTTACATCTACCGTACCTACGTTTTCAAAAACAGATACATCTGCAGAAGTGATCGTAGCGATAGTGTCAACCGTACCGCCACCTCCCATAGGTGTCCAAGTAATATCATCAACAGCTATTTGTTTCGCTGTAATGTTTTTCAACTCTATTGTTACCGGTCCAGAAACATTGATTCCGTTTACTGTAAATATATGCTCTAAATAGTCATCAAAAGGTGTCGAAGTACCGTATGAAGTTCCATTAACAAATAATTCCACTTGTCTGTTGCCTGTTCCTGTAAATTGTTTGTATAGCTTTACAGAAAAATCTTGTATTCCTCCAGCAACGGGAGAAGAAACGACAGCACTATTACTAGCTACTCTACGTAACATTAAAGCTGGTAGTACAGCAGGAACAGTGTTAGAAGTAGTGGCATCACGTGATTGTGTATAAGTCCATGTCACTCCGTTATTACCCACAAAACTTCCATCAGAGTAACTAGTGCCGATAGCTAAATTTGTAAAATCTTCTGAGCCTTGCGCAAAAGAAAATACTGTTACCAAAGTGGCAACAAATAAAACGTAAATTTTTTTCATAATAATTATTTTTTATAATATTTCTACAAAGGTAAGTAAGTTGTCTTAAACTACTATTAAACTTAGCTTTATTTATTGTTAAATGAATTCATGGTGCGAGATAATCCTATAGTTGCGAATGACAATATAATATCTTTTGCAATAGCAATTCTAGCTTCTAAGGTTTTTTGTTGTTCTTCGGTCCACTCTCCAAGTACATAATCTACTTGTTGTCCTTTGAAGAAGTCATCGCCTATTCCAAAACGTAATCTTGGATATTTACTTGAATTCAAAACGGCCTGAATATCTTTCAACCCATTATGACCTCCATCACTTCCTTTAGGTTTGGTTCTTAACTTTCCAAAAGGCAAGGATAAATCATCTGTAATAACAAGTAGGTTCTCTACTTTTATCTTTTCTTTTTGAAGGTAATAGTTAACGGCTTTTCCACTGAGGTTCATAAATGTGGTAGGCTTGATAAGGATCAATTTTCTGCCTTTATATTTTACTTCACAAGTGTCTGCTAGTTTGTTTGGCTCAAAAACAACATTGGACGCTTTAGCTAAAGCGTCCAATGTTAGAAATCCTATGTTATGTCGAGTGTTGTAATATTTATCACCCGGATTACCCAATCCTACGATTAGATATTTCATACGTATTTGGTTTTAAATTATTCAGCTGCTGCTTCTTCAGTAGCTTCTTCAGTAGTTTCTTCCTCTTCTTCATCAAGAGTTGCGTTTCTAGACATTTGAACAGCAACAACTACAGCGCTAGGTGCGTCAACAAATTTAACACTACCTGCTTGCAATTCGCTAATTCTAACTTTATCACCAATTTTCAAGTTGGTAATATCTACTTCTACGTTTTCTGGAAGATCATTCAATTTTCCAACACATGAAACTTTTCTAAAGTTAATAACTAAACGTCCACCATTTCTAACTCCCGAAGAAAAACCTGTTGTTACTAATGGTAGTTTTACTGTAGTTTCTTTTCCTTCTTCTACTTCTAAAAAGTCAAAGTGCGTTATCCTGTCTGTAACTGGGTGCATTTGCACATCTTTTACAATTGTTCTGTATGTGTTACCACTTATTTCTAATTCTACAATATATACATCAGATGTAAAAACTAATTTTTTTGCATCATTCTCAGAGATATGCAAGTGAACTTGCTCTTTTCCACCATAAATTACAGCAGGAATTCTGTTCTCCCTTCTTAATAATTTTGAATCTTTTTTCCCTACGCTCTCTCTTGGAGAACCGCTCAATTTGATTGTTTTCATTTTATTTATTATTTATTATTTACTTTATTGATTTGCAAATACAAAGTGATCGCTAATGGATTCAAAGCTTATTGCTTTTTTCATCACATCAGAAAACATATTTGCTATATTTAATACTTTTATTTTGTCGCTTTTTCCTTTTAATGGAATGGTATCTGTTATTATTAATTCTGTTAATACAGAGTTGTTGATGCGTTCAAAAGCTGGACCAGAAAGTACTCCGTGCGTACAAACTGCTCGCACACTTTTAGCACCATACTCCATAAATAGTTCTGCACTTTTAGTAAGGGTGCCTGCTGTATCCACCATATCATCAATGATAACTACATTTTTACCTTTTACATCTCCAATAATAGTCATACTAGCTATCTCATTTGCCTTCTTTCTTTGCTTATGACACAAAGCTAAATCTACATTAAGATACTTTGCATAGGCATTAGCTCTTTTAGATCCACCAGCATCTGGAGCTGCAATAATTAAGTCGTCTAAGTCAAGACTTTTAATATAGGGAGCAAACAGCGATGAGGCAAACATATGATCTACTGGTATTTCAAAGAATCCTTGAATTTGATCCGCATGTAAATCCATTGTCATTAATCTATTAGCGCCCGAAGCTTCAATCATATTGGCAACTAATTTTGCACCTATGGCAACTCTCGGTTGATCTTTTCGATCTTGTCTTGCCCAACCGAAATAAGGAACTACAGCTATTATTTTCCTAGCAGAAGCTCTTTTAGCGGCATCTATCATAAGTAAAAGCTCGAATAAATTATCCGCAGGTGGAATAGTACTTTGTACAATAAACACATCGCAACCTCTAACAGATTCTTTAAAAGAGGAGGTAAATTCTCCGTCTGAAAATTTTTGCAACTCTACCTTTCCAAGCTCTTGTCCATACGCTTTTGCGATTGTGGAAGCTAGCTTTTCAGAAGCTGAACATGCGAATATTTTTACTTTGTTTGCCATTTCTCAAATTTTAATGAGATTGCAAAGATAATTTTAATTACCTGATTGAAAAGTTTTTTACTTCTTTTTATCATTTTCTTTTGATTAGTTAAAAAGTAATCCTACTTTTGCAATCCCAAAATCATCAAATAAATTTGATGACCGTGCTGCCGAAGTGGCGGAATTGGTAGACGCGCACGACTCAAACTCGTGTGCCGAAAGGCGTGTCGGTTCGATCCCGACCTTCGGTACAAAAAAAAGGTCTTTTAGAGCAATCTGAAAGACCTTTTTTAATTTTACAGTCCGAGCTCCATTCTAAGTTTCTTGGTAAGTGATTTCACTACTAGATTATAAGAGTCTTTTGTCCATTCATAAATCAATTTATCTGATATAAGCGAATCAATGCTCACTGTGTTCCAGTGTTTTTTATTCATATGATATCCTGGTGTTACTTCTGTATATTCTTCACGTAATTGTATTGCTTTTTCAGGGTCGCATTTTAGATTTACACTATTAAAGTGGTCTATATTGGTAAGCGAAAATATTTTTCCTCCAACTTTAAACACTAGTGTGGTGGGACCAAAAGGAAAGCTTTCAGAAACATGGGGCAAGGATAAACAGTAGTCTCGATAATGATCTAAATACATTGTTCATTTTTTTTCATAAAAAAGGTCTTGAAATTTTATTCAAGACCTTTAATAAGTGTTAATAATTCAACTTGATTATTTTCTCATTGTGGTTGAGTAATCAATTGGTATTATAGTGGAACTTTTAACCGTAGATAAGACAACTAATGTTTGCATTTGTCCTATTTCTTCTATTTTACTTAATTCGTTTTTAATCAATGCATCAAAAGCTGGGATATCTGCTACCATAACTTTAAGTTGATAGTCAAAGTTTCCTGTTAACTTATAGCATTCAACAATAGCATCAATTTTATTAATTTCTTTTAGAAATTTTTCAATAGCATTGTCAACTTGCCTTGTCAAAGAAACCTGTATCAACGCTGTAAATCCAAGACCAAGAATGTCTTTATTTACTTTTGCATGATAGCTTTGAATAAGTTTAGTTCTTTCTAATTTTTGAACTCTTCCTAATGTGGGAGCAGGCGAAAGTCCAATTTTTTTACTCAATTCAAGATTTGTAATTTTTGAATTGGTTTGCAGTTCCTTCAGTATATGAAGGTCAATAGTGTCAATTTTCATAATAATTTTGTTAAATAGTTGGAAACAAATATATTGAAATATTTTACACAACAAATATTAATGACTATATTTTTTAAGAAAATATTGTGAATAGTTGTTTTTATCGGATGAAAGTAGATGATTATTTTGTCAAAGTAAAATTAATTACCGAGATAAAACAGCTTGTTTCACTGCTCCGTTAGTCATTAAAATGAACCCGATTGATAGTTATCTTATCTTTCAGTAGTTTTTTTTATTAAAAATATTACATTTGTAGCTTATTCGATTTAGAATAAAAACTAAACAGTATTTGAATTTAAACATTAAAGACTTGATATGTCAGAACAATTAGAAAAAGTAGGATTTTATAGTAAGAAATTTTTGTTTCCAGTAATGATTACACTGATCGGTGTATTATTATTGCTCTTTGGATTTAAAGAAAACTCCATTATTGGGCAGCACCAAAGTACTTGGTTTATTTATGGGGCGTTTGCCATTTTTATTGCAGGTTTAGTTACCATACTTATGGTAACGGATGTTATTGGACGTTATGTTCACCTTGGAATTATGTTGTTTTTGTTCGTTGGAGCCATCGTATTGGGTATTTTATCTTATAATTCATTGCAGATTACCATTGTAAAAACAAAACAATTAGACGATTATAGAAGAAGCACTATTCAATCTTTAGAAGATATTCGTACCATTCAATTGTTTCACAGAAAACACAAAGGAAAATTTGCTGAAAACTTTGCTGAAATAGATAATTTTCTTTTCAATGATAAAATTCTTAAACTTACACCTGTAGTGCTTCATCCTTCAGGTAAAGTTCCAGATAGACAACCAAACTTAGAGGAAATAGAAAAACTAGGTTATGATCAGATCAAGGATGAAGCTAAGATCCAAGACGGTATCGACTTAGAAGAAGCTATGATATTGGGCTATTTTAAATACGATAGTACTTGGGTGCCTGTTTTAGAGGAAATCAAAAAACAAGTTAACACTGATGAGAATCGTTTCTTCGAATTTGATGCAAGTAAAGTTGCTTATGTTCCACAAGGAAATTACAGTCGAGAATTTATTATGGAATACGCAGGAGATACTCTTAATAGTAATTTTATGGTTAGAGACTCAAGACCTTACACTCCATTTGCTCTTGATTCATTAGCTGACAAAAAAGATTGGTTGATTCTAGGAGAGCTAGAAAACGGTACAACTAACGGTAGTTGGGAAGAATAATCTTATTTTATTTTTGAAGCTATGTCTTTATACTTATCTAAACAAGAGGTTCTAGACTTAGAAAAAACAACTCTCATTTGTGTTGGTAAAACGAAGTATGTTTTATGTGAATTTGCAGAAGATTCCTCTATTATTCGTGTTGACATCTGTAATTTTCCGGTTAAAAAAGTACATTCAAAATCCGTAGCGTATTTTTTTTCTGAACCTGTATTTTCAGTTGTTCCCGCTACTTTTAGTATCAATACAAAATTGAATGAAGTTTCACCAGTGGGGTTTTGTGATGTTATTTGGCGTTATTTAGAAGTTGAGCAAAAATCATTAGCACCAAACATTACGTTACTTAAAAACAAAAATCATTTAATGGCATTGTTTTTAAAGTCAACCCAAACCCTTACGAGTTCTGTGGAAAGCATGAGTATATTCGTTTGGGACGATAAACTCTTCTTAACTTTTTTTAAAAAAGGTAAATTAATCAATGCAAATACCTTTGATGCTTTGAATTTGGATGAAACAATCTATTACACGATGTTATTTGTTCAGGAATATCAAATCAATCAAGAGTTATCTCAAATATTTCTTTTTGGAGACCTCAGCAAAGAGCTGATCTTAGAAAAAGAAATAAGAACCTATTTTAGAAATGTAACAACTAAAAAATCTAATTTAATAAATGATCCTTCAATTTCTGGGTTAGTTTATTTGCTAACTTCAACAAAAATATGAGAATAGTAAGTGGGAAATATAAAGGAAAAAGATTCATAGCACCTAAAGCTATAAAAGCCAGGCCGACAACTGACTTTGCTAAAGAAAGTTTATTTAATATATTAGAAAACAGGTTGGACCTTACCGAAGTTACAGTATTAGACCTGTTTGCAGGCACAGGAAGCATAAGTTTTGAATTTGCTTCACATGGAGCTACCCGTGTTACATCAGTAGATATGTCTTTGGCAAGTTATCGTTTTGTAAATAGTTTTTCTCATGAGAATGATATGTGTGTAAAAGCGATCAAACAAGATGTATTTAAATACATAAAAAAAGATACGAATCAATACGATGTTATTTTTGCAGATCCACCATACGCTTTGAAAAGAATACCAGAGTTGCCAGCTTTGTTATTAGGAAGCGGGTTGCTCAAAGAAGGTGGATTACTTATAGTAGAACATGGCGAAGAGTTTGACCTAACGGAATGTGATCACCATCAAGAAACTAGAGAATATGGTCGTGTTATCTTTTCTTTTTTTAAGAAGGATTGATTTTTTGATTAACTTTAGAAGATGAAAACAGCATTAATTACCGGAGCATCCTCAGGAATAGGAAAAGAATTAGCCAAATATCACGCATCATTGGGTGGTCACTTGGTCATTGTGGCACGAAGCGAGCAAAAACTCGAAGCATTAAAAACCAAACTGGAAAAAGAATACGGTATTGATGTTGCAGTTATACCGATGGATCTAACTGGAGAACATAGCGCAAAAGAATTGATGGATGAGGTTTATGAACGTGGAATCAACGTAGATTACTTGATAAATAATGCAGGAATAGGAGAGGGGG
>CAMZLL010000198.1 GCA_947311505.1 uncultured Cryomorphaceae bacterium | reverse complement strand
TCTGACATTTCCCCTATTTCATCATTGCTTGGTTCAATTTTACTTTTGGGAAATATTCCTTTTCCTAAATCGACTAAAATATGCTTCAACTCTATTACAGGCTTTGTAATACTTTTAGTGGTAAATAATGCTATAATTGTAATACCTAATGCCAACAATACCAACGCACCAATAATCAACTTAAACAGCCAACTAAATTGATTTGTTGTTTTAGCAAATCGAGTATACATTTCATTCTGAGTAGCATTATTTACCAGTAAAAGTATTACAAAGCCTGTAATAGAGTTGAAGCATATTTTAGTCGATTTAGGAAAAGGAATATTTCCCAAAAGTAAAATTGAACCAAGCAATGATGAAATAGGGGAAATGTCAGAAGCGATGAATCAATTGGTCGTAGGTTTAAAAGGAACTACTAACTTTGCCAATGAAGTTGGAAAGAGCAATTTTAATTATCCATACGAACCCCTTAGTGATGATGATGTTTTGGGACATGCGCTCGTGAAGATGAAAGACGAATTGGCTGAAAGTGAAAGAATACTAGAGCAAAAAGTGAAAGATCGTACGGCTGAAGTAGTTCAAAAGGTAGAAGAAATAGAGCATCAAAACGAAAAATTAGAAGAACTCTATCAAGATATAACGGCAAGTATTCGCTATGCAAAGCGACTTCAAGACTCTATCCTACCTACCGAATCTTATATCAATAAATTGTTTCCAGAATGTTTCGTTTTATTTAAACCAAAAGATATAGTTTCGGGAGACTTTTATTGGTTTACAGAAACCGAAAATAAATTTGTTTTTTCTGCTGTAGATTGTACAGGACATGGAGTGCCAGGAGCATTTATGAGTTTGATTGGCTCTAATGCATTGGATCAAATTGTTAACAAGAAAGAAGAAACACCTTCTATAATGCTTGAAGAATTAAATAGACTTTCTTCTGAAGCTTTAAATAAATCTGAGGAGGGAAGAGATTCAGTACGTGATGGTATGGACATGGCAATGTGTGCTTTTTCTAAAGATTATAAAACATTAGAATACTCTGGTGCAAACAATCCTCTATATATTGTTAGAGATAATGAAATTCAAATAACAAAAGCAGATAAACATGCAATTGCTAGCTTTGAACCAGGTACGCATAAATACACCAATCATAAATTTGATTTGAAATCTGGAGATGTTATTTATGTGTTTTCAGATGGATATGCAGATCAATTTGGAGGCATAAAAGGAAAAAAGTTCATGTATAGGCAGTTTAGAGAATTGTTACTATCTATAAAAGATAAATCAATGCAAGCTCAAAAAGAGATTCTTGATGCTAAGATCAAAGAATGGCAAGGAGCACATGAACAGGTCGATGATATTTTAGTTATTGGAGTTCGAATTCCTTAATGAAGCAGTAAATTATGAAACTTAAAGAGAACTACCTCCTCGCAATATTCTTATTTCTTTGTTCTTCATTCAGCTACAGTCAAACCATACGGTTTCAATCTTTAAGTATAAAAGATGGATTGTCACAAAGTGCTATAAATTGCTCTGTGCAAGACTCTTTAGGATTTATTTGGATTGGCACACAAGATGGTTTAAATAGATTTGATGGCGTTAGTTTTAAAACCTACAAACATGTAGTTAACGATTCCAAAAGCCTTTCAAATTCTTTTATTACTGCTCTCGCTATTGACAAAACAGGCGTGTTTTGGATTGGAACTCAAAATGGAGGACTCAATAAATTAAATCCAAAGAATGAAAAGATTAAGGTAGTTAAAAATATTCCTGAACTTGAAAATGCAACTATAAATGACCTGAAAATAAAAGGAAATAAGCTTTTTATTGCAACAGCCAAACGAGGTTTTTTTAGTTATGACTTAAAAACCGAAAAATACTTGAAATTTGATTTAAGCGCAGGATTTCCTACCAATAGAATGTCTAAAATTAGTTTGGTTCAAGACAACTTATGGCTTGGAACAGAAGGGCAAGGGTTGGTTATTTTTGACCCTGACAACAATCAATTTACACATTTTGAAAAATCATTAGTTCGTTTTTCCCTTTTTAATAACAATACATCTTCTGCTCAGTATATTGGAGATAGTAAAGTGCTGCTCGGAACTTATGATGGATTGGCATTAGTAGATATTTCAAAGGTTGTTCCTGAATTTTCACGATTAAAGTATTCTTCTGAGAATTTTCATGATGAACTCAGTGAAGTTACAAACATATTACAGCAAAACGATACTACTTTTTGGATAGGAACTAACGGTCAAGGACTGTTCGAGTTAGAAATACTGAAAAGTCAATATTTATTGCGAAATTTTAATGAAAATGATCTGAATAACTACTCCATAACTAACAATTCAATAAGTGCACTTTTAAAAGATAAAACTGGTATAATTTGGATTGGCTCACAAGATGGGATGTCTTATTTTGATCCACTTAAACAAGGGTTTAATTCCTATTCTTTTGAATATGGAGCAGAGAAAACAATTATAGATAAAACAGTTTGGTCCATATTTAATAACGATACATTGAGATTGATAGGGACACGAAAAGGTATAACATGTATTGATAAAAAAACAGACACTTATTATCAAATTCCATTTAAAACCACCAATTTAAGTCAACCCAACAACAATAGTATATTTCATATGAAAATAGGTCCTAACAAACGGATTTGGGTAAGTACAGCATCTGGATTGTATCTTTTAAATATCGGTAATAATTACTCTAGCTTTGAATGGCAAAAAATACCCTACAGAACTGTTACCTCAAAATGGGACGATGACGCTTGCTTTCATTTCGATTTTGATCAAAAAGGTAATATCTGGGTAGGCTGTAAAGAAGGGTTAGCTTGTCTTGAACTTGCTGATTTGAGTTATGTTTTTTATAAAAATATTCATTCTGACTCTACCTCCATTCCACCTGCTCCTTGTAGATATGTACATATTAATAACTCTGAAATATGGCTGGGTTTTATGGGCGAAGGATTTGCAAAAGTCAACCAGAAAACCATTGGAGATTCCTTACACCTGAGCTTTGATAGATTTGTCAATACACAAACCAACTCCAACTCTCTTAGTCATAACACCGTTTTGTCAATTCAAGAAGAACCAGAAGGAACACTTTGGATAGGTACTTATGGAGGAGGTTTAAATAAATTCGATACCCAAACAAAACAATTTGCCATTTATACTGAAGAAACAGGATTAGCAAATAATTCTATCTATGGAATGACAGTAGTTCCTGACAACAATAGCCTGTGGATTAGCACTAATTATGGAATATCGAATTTTAATTTTGAGACTGAAAATTTTGTAAACTTTCATGAAAATGATGGGTTGCAGAGCAATGAATTTAATGCTGGAGCAGTATATAGAGACGTGCATGGGGAATTGTTTTTCGGAGGTATAAACGGCTATAACTCCTTTTTTCCTTCACAAATTGAATCCAATACAATACCGCCTCAAGTGGTTTTAACGAACTTATTAATTGCCCAAAAACCAATTGCTAATGAAATTGAAAACTTTGGAAATGTATCCTACTATGATGAAATCAATCTAAGATACAAACAGAATAGCTTGACATTTATGTTCTCCGCATTGCACTATACCTTTCCAAAAGGGAATAGATACAAAGTGCAGTTAGAAGGTGTTGATGAGGATGTCGTGTTTTTGAATGATATGCAACAAATTAACTATTCTAATTTAAAATCAGGAACCTATATTTTTAATATTTGGGTAGCTAATAGTGATGGAGTTTGGACAAGCAAACCCAAGTCCTTGAAAATAAATATTGCAACACCATTTTGGGCGAAATGGTGGTTCATTACAATCTTGATTGCTATCATAGCTCTAGTAGTCTATGTCTCTTATATATTTAGAATACGCTCTATAAAATCTCAAAAAGAAAGGTTGGCTTTTTTAGTCGAAAAAAGAACAAAAACCATTACGCAACAAAAAGAGCAAATGGAAAAACAAAAGAAAGAACTTGAAATTGAAAAAGAGAAATCAGAGAAACTTTTGTTAAATATATTGCCAGCTGAAACCGTTGAAGAGCTTAAAAATAAAGGTAAAGCCCGTACTCGATATTATAGAATGGTAACCGTTATGTTTACAGATATCAAAGGATTTACCAAAATTGCTGAAGATTATAAACCTACAGAGTTAGTAAAACGCCTAGATAACCTATTTCGCCATATCGATAAAATAATAGAGAAGCACCAATTGGTTAAAATTAAAACCATAGGCGATGCCTATATGGCGGCAGCTGGTGTCCCCTTGAGAGACAAAGAAAACCCTATAAATTCGGTGCTTGCTGCGCTTGAAATACAAGCTTATATCTGTAGTGATGAATATTTAAATAGAGTAAAAGATCCTTGGGAAATGCGTATTGGGTTGCATACCGGTGATGTCATTGCAGGGGTTATTGGTACCAGCCGTATCGCTTATGATATATGGGGCAATACCGTAAATGTTGCTAATAGAATGGAAATGTCTGGCGAACCCGGTAAAGTTAATGTTTCAGGTAAAACGTATGATTTTATAAAACCCTATTTTGATTGCACTTATAGAGGTAAAATACCCGCTAAAAATAAAGGGGAAATTGATATGTATTTCATTGATGGCATTAAACCTCATTTATCAGTCAATGGCGAAGGAATACTTCCAAATCAGAAATTTAAAGATTATGTAAACTTGCACATATATAGTAGCATAAATTACAGAAAAGCCGAGCGACATATCATGAAAATATTAAAAGCAAAGCTCTCTCCTAATCTACATTATCACGGTATTCATCATACTTTTGATGTAGTAGAAGCGGTAGAACGATTAGCGATCATGGAAGGTGTATTAGATGAAGATATCTTTGTGCTAAAATCAGCAGCAACCTATCATGACGCAGGTTTTGTGGAGCAATACGATGCAAATGAACCCGTAGGAGCAAGAATGGCATCAGATATTTTACCTTTATATGGTTATACAGAAAAGCAAGTAGAACTGGTACATGGGCTGATATATGCTACTATTATTCCGCACAAACCCGAAACATTGCTGCAGCAAATAATTTGCGATGCAGATTTAGACTATTTAGGTCGAGATGATTTTCCTCAAATATCTGATACGTTGAGACGTGAATTAAGAGATCATGGCAAAATAAATAGCGATAGACTTTGGGATGAAATACAAGTTAAATTCCTGACGATGCATAAATATTTTACTGAATCAGCCATAAAATTAAGACAAGCAAAAAAATTAGAACATTTAGAAATGATTAAGCAAAGACTTGTTGAAGATAATTACAAAGACTAATATTCTTTTGCTTTGATGAAAATTGAATTTGACCGATGCTTAAAGAAAAATAGCCACTTACAATATTATGTAGTCGTTTTAACTAAAAAAAAATTAACTTTGTTTTTTAACGAATTATTATGAAAATTAGATTTCCTCAAATTATATCTGTTGCTTGTATTACAATATTAGCACTTTCTACAAGTTGTAGTACCGATTTCGAATTGAATGCACCATACGAAACTACACCAATTATATATGGTTTTATTGATCCTTCTGTAGATACACAATATGTGAAAATAAATAGGACTTATTTGGGAACCGGAGATAACGCAGCGTATGCAAGTATTAATGATAGTACAATATTTGAGAATGTTGATGCAAAAGTAGATGAAGTTATCAATGGACAAGTAACCAATAGTTGGACGTTGCAAGAAAAAATAGTATCAAACGTAGATCAAGGTGCGTTTTATGATGGAACACAAAAAGTATATTATTTTGTTCCTTTGGGAGGAATACAACAAGACGCAACCTATAAATTTAGAGCATCTATTAATGAAGGAGAAAAAATTGTTACCGCTGAAACTAAAGTTGTAAAAGATTTTGAATTTGCCAATATTTTTAAATTATCTGTTACTCAAGGGGCTAATCTTGCATTAGTAAACAGTTCTTCAGACGGAATATATCCCTCGTTAGAAATGAAATGGAAAGCTGCCGAAAACGGCAAGAGGTATGAGGCTTCAATGCGATTTTATTATAATGAATATACAGCAACAGACACTACATATAAATCTGTATTATGGAACTTAGGATCAATACCCAATTCTTCTTTGCCAGCCTTATCGACTACTATATTAGGAGAAAGTTTTTACCAAGCTGTAGCTAATAAACTAAAAGGACAAGCTGACGAGGCTGATGTTTTAAAACGTATTGGAGATCGATTAGAGTTTATTGTTACTGTTGCCGACCCTACTTTTAATACCTACCTAGAAGTAAACGAACCTTCTTTAAGTTTAGTGAGTGAGCGACCATCTTTTACGAATATTAATGGAGGGCTAGGAATATTTGCATCACGAAATACAAAATTGTTAAACTCTACTGGAATCAAAAAAATAGCATTTAATCCAGCGTCTTATCGTGAATTATGTTCCGGACAATATACATCTGCTTATAAATTTTGCACAGATTCCAATGCATTTGCTATCCATATTACCACACCCTCACCAACGTGCCAATAGAAATAATTTAAGAAATAATAACCTTCTTAACATCAGTTATTTCAATGCCAAAAGCTTTTTTGGAAGCCATTTTCATTTGTTCTATTTCTCCTGTGGTGTACCACTGAGTCACAGAATTACCTTTTTTGATATTCCAATTTTGAAGCATCCATTCAGCCATCTTATGTGAAGGGTATAGTAGGGTAGAAGTGGGACAAAAGTTATTAATCAATTTAGAAATAACAGGATAGTGAGTGCACGCTAATAATATATATTCTTGATCTTGTAACGGTTCAAAAATAGTTTCAATATCTCTTATCATTTCTTTAGAATGCAAGTCTCCCTTTTCTATTCTGATTGATAACTGTTGCGCTATGCGTTGATGAGTTTTGATATTTAATAATTTATTCCCGTAGCAATTTGATTTTATGGTTTGTATGCCTCCTACTATACCAATTTCTTTTAGACGATAGCATTGTATCATTTCTACTGCATGATCAATAATGTGTGTTAATTTCGTGTACTTATGGTCTAGTAGGACGCTACTAGCAGCGTTGCAAGCCACAGCAATGTGAGTTACCCCTTTTGATTTTAAAAATGAGAATACGAACTCTAATCGTTCTTTCAATTCTGTTGCACTCAATTTTCCATAAGGAATGTACCCCGAATCCGAAAAATATAATATTTCGACTTGAGAATTGAATCTGATGGTCTTATATACTCCCATTCCTCCTATTCCATAATCACAAATGCCCAGTTTCATATTTGCTTAGTTAAGGATAGGTTAAATTGATATCTTTCATCATATCTATATTTCCAGAGTCAAACGCCAGTATGCAAGAGTTCATCCCGATGTTTATTTTTTCTACTTTTGAATTGGGAAATCTACTTTCCAAATACCATTTCATTTCATGTTCGGCACGAATAGGATTGTGCTTGAGCATGTGCTTCCAATCTGGATGCGTTACTAGTCTTGTTAGATTGTTGTGGTAGTCTTTATTTTTAAAACGATGCCAATACATGCTCCATTTAGATTTTATTAAAACAGGTATTTCATACCACTTGGGAGGTACAGCTACCATATCAATAATAAGGATTTTACCACCTGGTTTTAGGACTCTTTTCAGTTCGTTCATAAGAGGATCCCAATCTAAATATCTAAACGAAAGTAAAGAAATAAATACATCGATAGAATGATCTGCTAAAGGTAAGTTCGGTCCAGTTATTTGTAAGCGTTCGGTAATCTACGTCTCATTATTATTACTTGGTTTCCAATTTTGCGGTAGTAATTCCTCTAATAAATTAGAGGAATTA
>CAMZLL010000197.1 GCA_947311505.1 uncultured Cryomorphaceae bacterium | reverse complement strand
CTCCAGTTTTAAAATCATAACCACGCATTGGTTTAGTTTGGGTGTAATTTTGACGAATGTCGTTTATAATTTCACCCAAATTCATTCCTTTTTTTTGATAGTTTTCTAATTCTATTTTGTTAGTTGATTTCATTTTAGATTCATTATTTTCTATTTGTTTTTGTAAATATTCTAATAGTATTAATTTATTTTTTGGATTAACAATTTCATTATCAAACTCAATAATAATATAATGTTCTATTGCTCTTAATCGTAATTTATAATTTTTAAGGGCATTTATATTTATACTAATGTTTAATTTTAACCAAGCAATAATATCTTCTGTTTTAAGTAATTTGGTTTGATTAAACTTTAAACTTTTTAAACTTAAAAAAATTGCTGTAAATTGTTCTCGAAATATTGCACCAGACGGACTTGCTATTCCTGGATCAGTTCTAACCACATCAGCTACAAAAACTTTTATATTTTTTGAATTATAGTGATATTCAAATTTAATTTCAGGTATATAAAACCTAGCACTAACAAGCGAATCCATCCAAACATAAAGATTTTTTCTAGCATTTTCATTATATTTAAATTGGGGGTGACTTTTAAGTATGCCAAGCGCAAAAATATTATTTAATACTTTTCGCTCATTTTTTTTAAACCAATGATGCGTAGTACCTATATAAATGACAATACAAATTCCTAAAACTAATATTGTTGGTAAAAAAGAAACTATACCTAAACCATACCCATATTTAATAAATGAATTAATATCACTTATAATTTGTACAATTCCTAACAACCCAATAATGAGCATAAAAATTAAAAATGGAAAAATTAGCTTTTTAGATCTAGTAGGTATGTATTTATGTCCATTTAAAAACATTTTTTTAAAATTAAAATCTAAATTTAATTTTTCGTCTTTTTCAAAAAGATTACTTAGGTTAGTTTGTTCCATTTATTTATGTTGTTTTTTTTTACAACAATTTTCACAATATAATAAATTTCTTTATTATTTGGTTGATTTCATCTATTTTACCCTATATTTAAGTCCTAATCCACCTGAAAAATTATTGTCTAAATTTTTATCAAAAAAACAAAAACACAACAAGTCCATTTCACAGCATCTATGATTACTTTTGTTAAAATAGAGCGACTCAAAATCAAAAATCATTATGCAATGAAAAATCTAATGTGGATAGAAGCTGCAAAAGCAGCATGGGAGAAATTGGATGAGATATCAACAAATAAACTAAGAAATATAGCTTAATTACTATTTTCATGCGTAACATCAGATACAAAGTTAAAAACGCACAACGTAAAATATTTACGGTCTTCGTTTTTTATTGGGGAAAGTAACGGATAAGCATAATTATTTATTGAATACCGAGGGTTGCACATCATCTATCATCTATCTATGATGATACGGTTCACCTTTGAGGATGGTGTATGCTCTGTATAATTGTTCTTTAAAGATCATACGTACCATTTGATGAGAAAACGTCATTTTAGACAATGCTATTTTTTGCTGCGCTCGATTATAAACTTCGTCAGAAAATCCATACGCACCACCAACTACAAAAACAACATTTCTAGCTCCTGATACTGCAAACTTCTCCATTCTTTTGGAAAAAGCGACAGAATCATATTCCTTTCCTCCTTCATCTAGCAACACCAAGTCATCGCTATTGGATAATTTAGAAAGAATCAACTTTCCTTCTTTAACCTTAATCTCTGATTCTGTTAGTTTAGATACTTTTTTGAGTTCGGGAATTATGATTTCTTCAAAACGAATGTAATGTTTGAGTCGTTTTTCATATTCTTTTTCAGCCTCTATAAGATAGGACTTCACGGTTTTTCCAACTACGATAAAGGTTACTTTCATATTTCAAAAGTAGATAATTAATTCAGATTACTAACCAATTAACAAATCAAGCTTACCTTTGCGGTTATGATTGACCCATATAATGACGAATATTTTATGAAACAGGCTCTTTTGGAAGCAAAAACGGCTTTTGAAAAAGATGAAGTACCCGTAGGATGTGTAATAGTATTGAATAAAATAATAATTGCTCGCACACACAACTTAACAGAAAGGTTAACTGATTTCACAGCACATGCAGAGATGCAAGCCTTTACTTCGGCCACAGAATTTATAGACAATAAATATTTGGACAAATGCACTCTCTATGTTACTTTAGAACCATGTGTGATGTGTGCAGGCGCTTCCTTTTGGACTCGAATAGGCAAGATTGTGTATGGAGCATCAGACGAACGAAGAGGCTACAAACGACTTACAGAAAACGTCCTCCACCCAACTACAGAAGTGATTAGTGGTATCCTCGCAGAAGAATGTAAAGACTTGATGATTTCTTTTTTTAGAAAGAAACGGTAAATTATTTGCAATTTTGTGGTAACCTTTTTCATTTCATGACATAAAGAGGTATAATGCAATTAAAACTCAGTACATATCTTATTTACGTCCTTCTTTCTTTTAGTTGTTGTAACGCTGTTGCGCAACAAAAAAACGAAAAGATTTACAGTTCCTCTTTGAACAAACAGTTCCTAGAACACATTATAAAAGAAAAAATAGATAGTGTGAGAAAAGGGAAAGGACTTAAGCTATTGGTTAACGATTCGATTCTATATATTGCAGCAAATTATCACGCCAATTGGATGAACGATAATAGAAAGTTTTCTCATAAAGAAAAAACAAACCCCATAATGCTTACCCCACAAGACAGAGTAAATCATTTTGGGGCTCCTAATTATCTAGTGGGAGAAAACATTATCAAAACATACCTAAACAAACCACTCGAACGAGAAAAAGTAAAACCAAAAAACTACATTAACAAAACTTACGAAGATCTTGCCAATGACTTTGTAATAGGTTGGATAAACTCACCTAAACATTATGCAAACATTCTAACAGAAGATTATCAGATTACAGGACTTGCCATTTCGGTCAACCCAAAAAAAGATTTAATTTACGCAGTACAAAAGTTTGCTTCTGTGCCCTTCAAATATGAATTTAGCGAACCCAAGGGGTTCTTTAATTATTCTAATTATGAAACTCCAATTCCCGTAAACTCATTTGATGAAGTATCTCGAAAAAGACTAAAAAAGAAATATCCATGGAAAATTAAAGCTCCAAAAAGCCAAGAAGACTCCACAAAAAGATGCACAACTTGCAATACTGTCGTTGACGAAAGGGTTTATAAAGATTATTGGATAAAAAAAGGTTCAAGTTTGATTCTTCATTCTAACAATGCAGACGCATTAGAATCTATTATCAAAAAACGAAAAGACGGTCTAGCGATAGAATTCATTGCTTACAAACCATATGATTGTGGCAATCCTGAATACTATACAAAGCCATCTCGAAGAAACAACCAAAGCATTCTAAGCGACACTGTAATAAAACCACTGTATAGAAGACAGCTAAAAAAAGGATTCAAAAAAGCTACATATTCAACATTTTTTAAATTCAAGAAAAGAGGTACTTCTGAATATTTTGAGCTTAAACTTGGAAAAATGCCAAAAGACCTTGGCGGCTATTATGAAATAAATTTAATCGTCCTACAAAAGAAAAAAGTTTGTAGAGTCATTCATTTTACAGACTTTTGTGGCGAAGACCTTTTAGACTATTACCGTCCTGTACCTATTTCTTTTGCACCCGACTACGAATACATAAGAGAACCTAGTACAGGAAAAGTTTCGTTCACTGTTCCTTTTGAAAAAGCAAAGTACGATTATAAAATGGAGGATATCGCTCCTCTACTTGGTACAATGAGTAATGTTTCCTATACAGTAGATCGAATTTCTATAGACGCCTTTTCATCATTAGAAGGCAGTGAAGATATTAACAAGAAACTACAGCTACAAAGAGCCAATAGTATTCTTCAAGTTTTTCAAAACAAGCAAACAAAAGAGGTGAAAAGCACCATTTCTTATGCTCCAAATTGGGATGTATTTCAAGAACAAATAAAAACAGAAAAAAACCTAAACGAATTAAAAACACTTACTACATCTGAAATAAAAAAGCGATTGGAAAATAAAGAGTTTAATGCCAGCATTGAACGATACCTTTCCAAACAGCGGTATGCTAAAATTCAAATGGATATAACATTTGACCTGACAGACGAAATGCTTGCGGACACACTTTTAAAAGACTTTCAAAGAACAGTTAAATATTACAACATCACTAAATTAAACTCCTCTTTTGACTCTTTATTACAAATACAACATAGACTCTACGAACTTTCATTAGATAAACTTACAAATATCCACCATTGGAACTCTATGGCCGCCATGATTGGAGACAATGACGATTTACTTGAAGATTATTATTGGTATCAGATTGAGTTAACTGCACCCGACTCTACCGAACTATCAAAATTCTACTCAAAAAAATGGTTCAAAATAGAATCTAAGAATTATTGGCAGACCCACTACGCTGATCTGCGTCTCCAAATAGATCGAGTTCCTAAATATGGTTTTTTTAAAGATGAAAATGGCAAAAAACTAATGAGCAAACTAAATTACATCACGAAAGCATCTCCAAAAGGATTTACAGCAAAAGCAGACAGCCTTGAATTATATGGAATCACCACATTTATAAGCTACTACCTTAATGATCCGACACTAAAAAGCTATTTTTGTAATCTACTATTAAACAAAGTGATAGACCTGAACTACACAGAAGAAGAGGTTTATGTAATTGCGCAATTCTTTTTGAAGGTAGAAGAAGAGGTACTTGCCTATTCTATATTAAACTGGAAAAACGTTTCTCAAGGTTTTGCCTTGGATAAATCAAAAATATTGTTCGCAAAACTAGGCTATTACCACAACAAGGAATTTCATAACAATGTTTACCATCAATCTTTAATAGATATGTTTGAGACCGTTTCCAATGAAAGCTGGTGTGAAATGTTTGTAGGACCTTGTAATACTTCATTTCAAGTATTTGACTACGAGCCATTACGTATATTTTACTGCGAAAAATGTGGCTCTTATCCAAACTACGCACAAAAGCCTGATGAATGGTAGAGAAAATTGGTTTTATTGTTCTACAGATCCAATTTGTTGTTTATTATTTTCATTTTAGCAGAAACAGACTTGTATAATTCACACTCCTTATATTTCCTGTTTTTGAAATTGATTTAACCCTTATAGGTGAAGGTATTAAATTTCACAAGATTGCTCTATGTATCTTACCTTAATCTAAATTATACTTTTTTACGCTCCAACCAATCCTAACCAAGATTCGAAAATTGCTTTTCCATCTTCATTATTAAGAACAGCGTCAGCAGCTCTTTCTGGGTGTGGCATCATTCCGAATACATTTTTACCTTTATTAGTAATTCCTGCAATATTCTCTAATGCACCATTTGGATTGCTTTCTTTAGTTATGTTACCATCAGCATCACAATATCTAAACAATACTTGATCATTGTCATTTAAAGACTTCAAAGTATCTTGATCTGCATAGAAACGTCCTTCACCGTGTGCTATTGGAATTTCATACGCTTTGTTCTGATCCAATGAAGCGGTTAATTTAGCAGTAGTTGATTGTGGTTTTATAAACGTATTTTTACAGATAAACTTATGACTTTCATTGTGAAGCAAAGCTCCGTCTAACAAACCTGATTCACACAAAATTTGAAACCCATTACAGACCCCAAAAACATAACCTCCATTATTAGCATGTTTGATAACTTCTTCCATAACGGGCGAAAAGTTAGCAATAGCTCCTGATCTGAGATAATCACCATACGAAAACCCTCCTGGCAAAACAATAGCATCACAACCTTTGATATCATGTTCTTTATGCCATAGCGATACTACTTCTTGACCTAATATATCTTGTAAGACATATTCCATGTCCATATTACAGTTTGATCCTGGGAATGTGATAACGCCAAATTTCATTTGATTCTAGTTTTATAAGTTTAATACTGAATGCAAAAATAGTAAATGAATTGAGTTTTTCAAGATAAAGTTATTCAACTCGGCAAATAAATGTTCACAATTAACAAAATACACAGTAAATAAAATAACCCCTCGGCTAACCACGCTTTTTTTGCATAAAAAAAATAAAAAGATAAAATCAAAGTAAACGGCACTGCACTCAGCAATAGGAAGCCTTCGTTATTATTTATAAACTTTTCAAAGCCCATCCCAAAAACACTTAAAAGCAAAAATGCAACTACAACGGATATTATTTTCTTAAATCGTAGCGTATTGGCAGCAAGAGAACCCAATATTTGAACTATTGACAAATAAAGAATGAAAATAAAAACACCAGATATAGGATACCAATACTCACTTTGGAAGATCTCAAAATGGGTGTATTCGTTTTCCAATTGAAATGAATCAATATAATCTGGATAAAACAGACTATACGAATAAACATAAATAGCAACCAGAGAACCAGCTATTAGAGGCATACTATACTCTCTTAAGATGAATGGACGAAATATAAACAGGGTAGCCCATGGCAAAATTAAGATAATCAAACCTGTGGGTGAAAAGAATAAAAATGATACAACAATCAAAAAAGAAGCGTCAAACACTTCGCTTTTACATGGTAATTGATTGTAGATCATCAATAGTTTGCGAAAAGCGAATACCCAAAACAGATTGGAAACAAGCATAGGATGCAACTGTTGCAGATTAGGAAAAGAGCTCATAAAAACCACATAGATCAAAGCTGGTAGATACGTTTGCCTCTCAAATACTTCGTTTTTATTTATGGTAGTATTAAGGACAATACCTGTATATAGAATAATCAAAAATGCAAAAATCTTGTTTAATAAAAAATTTGATGGCGTAATGAGCTGCATCAACCAAGATGAATTTTCTAGATTTAATGAATTTTCAGCAATAAAAAACAGTCCCTTCCCCCAAAACACAAGCATAATTAGTGGCAAAGCGAAGAGAACTAATAACTGATTCGATTTATATAATTTAACAATCACGCTACAAATGTATTTTTTTTAAAAAAAGTAGGCGCTATGTATTTCTTATTTGTGGATATTTTATACTTTTGTGCTATAAAATTAGAATTATACAGTTATGGATGCATTTATATATTTATTGAGAGACATGTTTGTTTGGTTATTTGACAATACCATGGAGCCAATCGGAAACACCTTAAACATCATTGGAGTACTATTATTGTTTGTTGGTTTAGCTATATGGCTAAAGATGCAAGCAAAATTCAATGAAGAAGCAGCTAACAATCCTGACCAGATAAAATAAAACAAAAATTACTGAGCAATTCATTTGCTTGGAACACCTTGCAAAACCTATGCTATTTATTTAGTGTAGGTTTTTTTGTGGAATTATTTTTACAATACTCGTTATACAACTTTAGAAATAAGGATCGTTGCAACACGAAATACATCCCCACTGAAAGCCTTTCTTGTAATCTATTTTTATTTCAATTTGATTTTGTTATACGCTGAAAAAAAATGAAATTCTAGACCTAGAAAGAGATTTGAGTATGAAAATCCTATATTTGTAATGAATCAACTTTTATTTAACTCAGAAGTTGCGTTTATGACTTGAATCCAGCAACGTTTTTCAATCTTATGTTTAAGATGCGCAAAGTAAATAATAAGTCAATCAAAAAAGCCCAATGCAATTATATGCATCGGGCTTAATAGTATTAAAAATCCTCTAAAAAGAGATTATCTCTATTTAATCAACATAGAGGTCTCAGTACTTTCTTCTTTAGTTACTTCTTCTTTTTCATCCACAGAATCTACAGATTGTTCTACCGCAGGTTGATGAGATTGAACTGTATGTACATTGCTATCAGCTAATAAGGGAGCTATTACCAATGCTACTAAACAAGTCAACTTGATAAGAATATTCATAGATGGACCTGAAGTATCTTTAAAAGGATCTCCAACAGTATCACCCGTAACCGCAGCTTTATGTTCGTCAGAACCTTTATAAACTTTCTTACCGTCAATAACAACACCAGATTCGAATGCTTTCTTTGCATTATCCCAAGCTCCACCAGCATTGTTTTGGAAGATTGCCCAAAGCACTCCAGAAACTGTTACACCAGCCATATACGCTCCAAGAGCTTCAGCACCCATTGTAAAGCCAACAATGATAGGGAAACAAATCGTAATTAAACCTGGAAGAATCATTTGCTTCAAGGCTGCATTTGTAGAAATCTCAACACACTTATCATATTCTGGTTCGTTTTTCCCTTGCATAATACCTGGGATTTCTTTGAACTGACGTCTTACTTCTTTTACCATTTCCATTGCTGCCTTACCTACTGCACTCATTGCAAGTGCAGAAAATACCACAGGAATCATTGCTCCTATAAATAACGCTGCCAACACTTTTGCTTTAAAGATGTTAATTCCATCTATTCCTGTAAAAGTAACATAAGCAGCAAACAAAGCTAATGCTGTCAACGCAGCAGAAGCAATAGCAAATCCTTTTCCGATAGCAGCAGTAGTGTTTCCAACAGAATCTAATACATCTGTACGTTCACGAACTACCTTTGGCAATTCGCTCATCTCAGCAATACCACCAGCATTATCTGCAATAGGTCCAAATGCATCTATTGCCAACTGCATAGCGGTTGTAGCCATCATAGCAGAGGCTGCAATAGCAACACCATAGAAGCCAGCAGCAGCAAATGCTCCCCAAATTGCCATTGCAAATATTATTACCGGTAAAAATGTGGACATCATACCTAAAGACAAACCTGCTATAATATTTGTAGCAGCACCAGTAGCTGAGTTTTGAATGATCCCATTAACTGGTTTTTTTCCTAAACTGGTATAGTACTCTGTAAGAAAAGAAATCAATCCACCAACAGTAAGTCCGATAAGAACAGCATAAAACACACGAATACTATTGTACCCAGCTGGAGCTCCTTCACTCATCGAAACCTCAATAGAGGTAAAATACATTTGAGAAGGCAACATCCATTGGATAACAAAATAAGATGCTATTCCAGTAAGAATTATCCCACTCCAATTGGCTAAATTTAATTTCATTTGCACAGCCGCTTCTTTTGCATTTTCATCTTTTACATGAACTAGGAAAAAACCTACAATAGAAAAGATAATTCCCATACCTGCAATTAAGACCGGCATAAGAATAGGTCCCATACCTCCAAAATCAGTTAAATCCGAAGATGAATTCATATGATAAGAATTAACAGCATAGTTTCCAAGAACCATTGCTGCAAGCATAGTAGCTACATAAGAACCAAACAAATCGGCTCCCATACCAGCAACATCACCTACATTATCACCTACGTTATCTGCAATCGTAGCAGGGTTACGTGGATCATCTTCTGGTATTCCTGCCTCTACTTTACCTACTAAATCTGCTCCTACATCGGCAGCTTTGGTGTAGATACCACCACCAACTCTTGCAAACAAAGCAATTGACTCTGCTCCTAAAGAGAATCCTGCTAAAGTTTCCAACACCATGGTCATTTGACCATAAAAATCATTAGATGTTTCGGTTACAATAAAACCTACTAACCCCATAAAGATAACACTCAATCCAAATACTGCAAGACCTGCAACTCCTAATCCCATAACAGCTCCACCTTTAAACGCTACTTGAAGCGCTTTTGGCAAACTAGTACGAGCCGCTTCAGCAGTTCTAATGTTTGCTTCGGTAGCTATTCGCATACCGATGTTCCCAGCAATAGCAGAAAACAATGCCCCGATTACAAAGGCAATAACAATAAACCAATGGGTAGAAGGCACCATATAAGAAATCCATCCTAACAATGCCCCTGCGATTACCACAAAAACTACTAACATACGATATTCCGCTTTCAAGAATGCCATCGCTCCTTCTTGAATGTATCGTCCGATTTGCTGCATCCTATCGGTTCCTGGATCTTGGGCTTTCACCCATTTTGAAAGGATCATCATGTATCCTAATGCAATCAATCCGAAGATTGGTAAAATGTAAATTAAACTATCCATAATTATATTTATTGATTTCTAAAAATAAGGGGGCAAAAATATATTTTTAAAACGTACTGTGCAAGAAATAAGTCAATTAAGATAATCAAAAACAACAAACCACACGCTATTAGATAGTTACAAAAACTAACGATCAATTTATAAAAACATTCAATTGTTACATGCAATCCTTGTTTTTATCAAAAAGTAAAATACATTGAACTGGTACGCCTATTCGCTTAGAATCTTATTATCGTACCTTGTTCTCTTTTAAATAAACCACGACTCCGTTGACAATTAAGTATTGCGCCAAGCAGTAGGTACTCATTATCACAGTCTCAGCATAGGGCATTTTAGAAAGGTACAAAAATTTATCGATAGCTATAAAAGTATCAGACACCACAAAGGTTAATGCACCTACGAAAACAAGCCAAAAGCTTTGCTTACCAACAACGTTGTATCGAAAGACTGCAGCAACCCCCATAAAACAGATAGCCAAACCATAGACAACAACTGGTATTAGAAATTCGCCAAGGTTATGCCAAAGCGACTTCAAAAGAAATATGTAAATCACACAAAACATGACTAAAGCCAACAACTGTATTTTTAAATCTGCTTTTTGTTTTGCGTTATTTATATTCTGAATAAAACCGATCCCATACAATAATTGACCAACTAAAAAAGCGCCTAAACCGAGCAAGAAAAACAACTCGTCCTTAGGAGCAAACAACAAAAAAGTGTCGCCAAAAAAAGCAAAAACAATTGAAACAGTAATTATATTTTTAAATTTTGATCTAAAACGAATAACATTCAAGAACCACAATAATAACGCAGGCATTAGTAAGGGCTTGGTTACCAAAATCAGATTCTGACTTTCTACTAAAGTTCCAGTTATTTCTAATACACATAGCAATATGTACAATATTAACAAGAGGTTATGTCTGCTTAAATGATTCATTCTGCAATTATAGAAAATTTCTAAAAACTCGTTTCTTTTAAAGAAAACAAAGATAAACAAGTAAAATTAAGGTTCTTCATAAAAAGCTGTGGATAAGGAACAAATTACACCAATAATCAATTTTAAAAACAATGCGAAACTTAGAGCTCTTTCTCTAACAAAAACGATTGCCCTCTAACTATTTTTAAATTAAAACGATGATTAGTAAGATAATGTTTCCACATTTTTTTACGATAATAATAATGACAAGCCATAGTTGTAGTTAGCCTAATAAAAATAATTTTGACAACGTGACCGTTCTCTATCTAATAACAACCGATAAAACAAAAACGAACAGATCGCCTGAAAAAATACATTCATTTGCATTTAAAATACTAAACATGAAAAAATCAATACTATTAGGGCTTTCATTAGCTCTTTTTATAGGAGCAGGGAGTTCTTGTAAAAAAACATCAAAAAGAAAAATTGCTAACTCTTGGACAATTCAATCTATAACTGAAACAACCACGACTAAAGACCCAAACATGGTTAAAATCGAAGAATACACCTACAAAGATTCAAAATTAAATCAAAAAATAACTATAAAACCAATATCAGGAAACAATGATATCTACACTTCAATTGGTGAGTCTTCTGAAATGACATTCAAAATACGGAAAGACGGCACTTGGGAAAAAATAACAAACCTGAAGTTAGAAACGAATACTGGAGCCAACAACGGGAACATCATCATAAATAGCGACATTAAGAGAACCGCATCGGGAACATGGAATTTTCTAGGTAAAATTGAAAAAAATGAATTCAAAAAAAATGAAAGAATAATATTCAACACACTTGTTGTAAATGAAAGCCTCGAATCTGCTAACCCAATTCTTGGAGGGGCAAACATTATAACAACAAACAATAACACCTACTCTAATGGCGAAATGAACGAAATATATGTAGTTAGCTCTTCAAAGAAAAAAGAATTAATACTTATTTTGGAAAAAGAGTCTTCTGAAATTGAATCTGACGGAACAATTTCAAACACAACCACTATTAATAAGTCGTCATCAATCACACTTATACAAGAATAAACAAACCACATAAAGACTTTATATCAAAGTAGCAACTCCAAACGGTTTTGCTACTTTTTTTTTAGACAATAGCACCTATGGAAACATTTTACAACCTAAAACGTTTCCGTTGTTTATTTTTGTTTACATTTGCACACTTATGGTACATGAATATAAAACAATACTAACTTCACAAATAGTCAACATTCTGATGACTTATGGAATTAAGAGTGTCAACATGGATGATTTAGCAAGACATTTGAGCATTTCCAAAAAGACCCTTTACAAACATTTCAAAGACAAGAATGATATTGTAAATGAAGTAATAAGCATTATCATACAAGAAGAACGATCTGCTATAAATGAGATAAAAGAAGACTGTGAGAATGCTATTGACGGAATGATAAAAGTCACTCAGTTTGTACAAGATAAACTAAAAGACACTCATCCAGCTGTGATGTTTGATTTACAAAAATATTACCCTGAGTCTTTCAAGTTACTAATGGAACATAAAAACGGTTTCATAAATGAAGTAATCATCAACAACACACATCAAGGAATCAAAGAAGGCTTGTATCGAAAGAATATCACTCCCGAGATAATTTCTCGTCTATTTCTTGGCAATATTTCCTTGATAATGAGTATGGACATTGAAAAAAGTTTGCACTTCACTTTTGCCTTACTCCATATTGAAATGGTACGATATCATATTAGAGGGATAGCCTCTGAACAGGGGATAACCTACCTTAAAGAATACTTAAACAATGATCAATTAAACATCTAATTCATGAAAACAAAATTTACAATTTGGTGCTTATTGCTTTCTTGCATGGTTACTGCACAAGATAAATTCACGCTTGAAAGTGCCAAAACATATGCGTTGGCTCACAGCCAAGAAATTACGAATAGTAAGCTCGATCAAAAATTAATGGAGTCGAAAGTTTGGGAAACAAAAGCAATAGGACTACCACAAGTATCTGCAAAAGGAGCATTTAGTAATTTTATAGATATTCCGACTACGGTACTTCCCGCTAAAGCTTTTAACCCTATGGCGCCAGAAGGTGAGTTAATCGGACTTCAGTTCGGGACAAATTATAGTGCTTCAGCTGAATTAAATGTTTCGCAATTAATTTTTAGCGGCAACTATCTAGTAGGCTTGCAGGCTATAAAAGCCACTTCTCAATTGACAATGCAATTGACGGAGAAAAAAGAAAAAGAGGTAAAAGCAAATGTTGCCGAAGCTTTTTATACAGTTCTTATTCTACACAAAAATAAAGGCATACTAGATAGTACTCTTATAAAAATGAAAGAACTACATCAACTCACCAAACAACTTATTGCGGAGGAGGTAATGCCCCGAACCAATGGCGCTCAGCTAGAACTGGGCGTGCTGCAAATCCAAAATACCATCAAAACTTTGGAGTCTCAAACTCAAATGGCTAAGAATTTTCTTAAATTTCAAATGGGTTATCCATTAGATAATAAAATTTCATTATCAGGAGATTTGTCAGAAACGACAATAGATATTGCAACAGTTACTCCCGAAAACAATATTGACTTTAAGTTATTAAACGCTCAGTTAACAATAAAAGAGCTGAGCCTAAAAAACACAAAAGCAAACTATCTACCTTCTTTGGCGGGGTATTTTAGTTATCAAAAACAAGCATTGCGAAATGACTTTGACTTCCTAGATGCAAATAAAGAGTGGTACCCAACCACGCTCTGGGGTCTGCAATTAAACATACCTATTTTCAGTAGTGGACAGCGCATGGCACAAGTCAATCAAGCTAAAATAGAGGTAGAAAAGACAAACAATTCTATTTTACAATTAACAGAGGGATTGAAGTTGCAAATTTTGCAAGCAAATACACATTTAGAAATGGCTCAAAATAAAATAATCCTTCAAAAAAAGGCACAAGAAATAGCACAAAGCGTGCTGGACGACAATGAAATTCTTTATAAAGAAGGAACCATAACAAGTATTGAATTGACACAAGCTCAAAATCAATTACTGACCGAGCAAACCAATTACACCAATGCTTTATTTGAATTGATAAAAGCAAAATTAGAATTAGAAAAATTAGCACAATAACAGCAGTACGATATGAAAAAAATAGTTTTAATATTAGGTCTAGGCATCTTAGTGATCTCTTGTGAAGATAAAAATCAGCTCGACATTTTAATCGAACAGAAAGCAGAAATAGAATCTGTTCTAAATAAGAAAACAACACAACTCAATGAAATAAATGAAGAAATTTCTAAGCTACAAACTGACTCTATTGATTATGCAGATGTAACTGCTGTAACTTCACAAAAAGAAGTTTTTGAGCATTACATTTCCATTCAAGGAAAAGTAGAAGCCGATCAAATGGTAATGATAGTTCCCGAAGTAGGCGGTTTGATAACCTCACTTCCCGCTAAAAACAAAGAAGGTAAAATCATCCAAAAAGGAGAATTAATCGCTACCTTTAATAGCGACATGGTGTCGAGTAGCATGAACGAGTTGGCAGAGCAAATAAAAGTGGCTGATTTTATGGTTGCCAAACAACAAAAACTATACGACCAGGGGCTTGGGAACATCATTCAGTTAGAACAAGCAAAAGGTCAATTAAACACTTTGAAAAAAACAAAACAATCTCTCCTTACTCAGAAAGGGAAATTTAAACTGGTAGCACCATTTACTGGTATTATCGAAAAAGTATATGCAGTAAAAGGTCAAATGTCAGGTCCGGCTACCCCGATATTGATGCTAGTTGGAATCAACAAACGAAAAGTAGTTGCCAATATTTCCGAATCGTATCTTAAGAATATTTCCTTAAACGCACTGGTTGACATTGATTTTCCTGCATTAGATTTGGGAGAAGATAATCTACGAGTAACTCGAGTAGGTAGTTTTGTAGACCCTATTAACAGAACGATACTTATGGAGGTTGATCTATTAGAGTCTAATGACAAATATGTACCCAACCTAATGGCGAACGTAAAAATAAGAGATATTGTAGATAGTGCTGCGGTGCTTATCCCGTCAAAAGTAATTTTAAAAGGGGCAAATCAAGCTTCTTATGTGTTCGTGCTAAATAAAACTACAGATGAAAACGGAAAAGCGTTATTTGAAGTGGTAAAAAAAGACATCGAAATAGGTGCGATGTACAATGGAAAAACGGTAGTTACGCAAGGTCTAAAAGGCGGAGAGCTAATTGTCAACAGAGGTAGAGCCGATGTTTATGTAGGCAATTTGGTAGAAGTCGTAAAAGGATAATAACATAAGAGCAACCTCCTTCTGAGAAAGCTAAAATAATGAATTCACAATAACAGTACACCAACATGAGTGAGCAATCAAGAGTAGATAAAATAAAAGAATTTGCATTATCAACACTATCGGTAAACAACCGAAAAACAGTGTATTTGATATTGGTAATTTTATTGATAGGCGGTATTTCAGCTTATCAAAATATGAGTAGAGAAAGTTTTCCTGAATTGGAGATACCCGAAATATATGTGCAAGTTGTTTATCCTGGCAACTCACCAGACATTGTAAAAGACAAAGTGGTAAAACCTATTGAAAAGGAATTAAACAAAGTCAAAGGAATCGAGAGCATAGAGTCCACATCTATGCAAGATTTTGGATTCATTATTGTCAAATTTGAATTTAGCGTACCCGTTGATGAGGCAAAAGACTTGGTAGAAGGTGCAGTAAAAGATGCTAAAGCAAATAAAAACTTTGCACAAGATTTACCTTTCGAACCTGTTATCAAAAAAATGGACTTTGCTGATATGCCAATTATCAATATCAATTTATCAGGAGATTTCCCAGTTCAGACCCTGAAAAACAAAGCTGAATATCTAAAAGACAAAATAGAAAGTATAACCGCAATAAGTGATGTGGAAATACGTGGTGTTCAGGAACAAAAACTTAAAATTGAAATCAAGCAAGATGCCGCAGAAAGCAAAGAGATAAGCGTCAACGACATAGAGAGAGCTATTCAACAAGAAAACATCAATGTAGGTGCTGGCAATCTTAAAATTGACGGAATCGACCATTTCGTAATGTTTGAGGGGAAATTTAAAGGTTTGGATGATATTAGGAATGTAGTTGTAAAGCACGAAGGACAAAAAGATGTCTATCTATATGAAGTAGCAACCGTTTCTTTTGGAGATACCGACACAACAAGTTTTGCGAGGCAATCCAACACTTCCGTGGTAATGATAGATGTAAAAAAACGATCAGGAGCAAACATTATCAACGCAATAGATGAGGTAAAAGAAATCGTACGAACAGCACAGGAAGATGGAAAATTGAGAGGTATGAATGTAACACTGACCAATGACCAATCCAATCAGATCAGGTCGCAAGTCAGCAACCTCGAAAACTCCATCATTTTTGGGGTTATTCTTGTGGTGGGTGTTTTGTTGTTTTTCTTAGGCTTACGAAATGCACTTTTTGTAGGTGTGGCAATTCCGTTATCTATGTTTATGAGTTTTATGCTCTTACATGCTGCCGGGGTCACGCTCAATATTATGGTTTTATTCTCATTAATTCTTGCATTGGGAATGCTGGTTGACAATGGTATTGTAGTAGTAGAAAACGTATATCGACTGATGGATGAAGGTATGGACGGCATCACTGCGGCAAAAAAAGGTGTAGGCGAAGTTGCATGGCCAATCATAGCTTCCACAGCCACTACCTTAGCAGCATTTGTTCCTTTAGCTATGTGGCCTGGTATAATGGGCGAATTCATGCAGTACTTACCTATTACATTAATGATTGTACTTGGATCATCTTTATTTGTAGCATTGGTTATAAACCCCGTGCTTACAGCCGTTATGATGCGAGTAGAAGCTAAAGCTCCAAAGAAAATCAAAGTTTTCATTATAGCTTCTGTTGGTATTATAATCTCCTTTTTGTTCTATGGCATGAGCTGGTTCGGGTGGGGTAACATCTTCATGATTATAGGGTTATTAGCTTTGCTAAATGCCTTTGTATTGTTTCCACTTTCTATAAAATTTCAAGAAACTTTTCTGCCTTGGTTAGAGGGAAAATATAAAACATTCTTAACTAGTGTCATGAAAGGGAAGCGACCTATATGGGTATTTTTAGGATCGATTGCAATTCTAGTTTTGTCTTTTGTATTGATAGGAACATTCCCAACAAAGGTTGAATTTTTTCCCAACAATCAACCCAACTACATCAATGTATTTATAGAACATCCCAAAGGAACTGACATAGCAGTAACCAATAAAACCACTATGGAAGTAAAAGCATTAGTAGATGCGGTACTCAATGAAACACGAGACAATGTAGAAGATCCTCTCACTGACCTTCAAGAATACGCATGGGGAATGGGAGAACATTATAATTACAATGAAGTTTACAACCTGGATAAGAAAAAAGACGAAAACGGCAACGTTTATTTCGACACCGTGAAACTAATAGCCTCTGTGATAGAGCAAGTAGGTAAAGGAACCTCCGACCCTATGGCAGGACCAGCGTTTGGAGAGACTCCCCACAAATCTCGTATCACACTTTCGTTTAGTGAATTTTCGCATCGAAAAGGGGTAAACACCAGTGTTATCAAACAAAAAGTAGAAGAAAAACTTGCAGCATGGAAAGGAAACATTGCCGACCTTAGAATAACAGTTGACAAAGAGCCTAATGGACCTCCAAGCAAAGCCCCAATCTATATTGAAGTTACCGGTTCGGATGAATATACAGATTTAGTAGATGCGGCTACCGCCATCAAAAAACACCTCAACGAACTCGCTGTAGAAGGGGTTCAAAAAGTAGATACAGATGTAAAAACCAGCAAGGCTGAATTTAACATAAAACTAGATAGAACAAAGATACGTACTGCTGGAATGAGCTACGGACAAGTGGCATCTACCGTACGTACTGCATTATTTGGTAAAGATATTTCCACTTTTGAATTAAACGATGAAATCTATGATTTGAATGTACGATTTGGAAAAGAATTCAGAGGAGATATCGATGCCATTTTGAATCAAAAAATAATGTTTATGAACAATAGAGGGCAACATTTGACCATTCCTATTGCATCGGTTGTTGATAAGTACAGTATCGTATATAAAAACACATCCATTAAACGAAAAAACCTAGACAATATCGTAGTCGCATTTGCGGGAGTTTCTGAAAATGCTAATGCCACAGCATTGGTAACAAAACTAAAAAACAAGATGCTTACCTATGAAAATTCTGACGCTTGGAGACCGTTTAAAAACAAAGGTGTCAAATTTAAATTTACAGGTCAAATGGAAGATCAAGAAAAAGAAATGGCATTCTTATCGTCTGCACTTTTGGTAGCCGTATTTTTAATTCTCCTTATCATAGTAGCGCAATTCAATTCATTTTCGACACCAGCTATAATACTATTTTCAGTAGTATTGAGTCTAGCAGGAGTGTTTTTGGGTATTGTTATTACCCGAAATCCTTTTGTGATAATGATGACTATGATTGGTATCATCTCTCTCGCTGGTATTGTGGTAAACAATGCTATTGTTTTGATTGACTACACCAACCTATTGAGAACTCGAAAGAAAGAAGCCAATGGAATGGATGAAAACCAACAACTATCAATACAAGAGGTAAAAGACGCTATCATTACAGGTGGACAAACACGACTTCGCCCAGTTTTACTAACAGCCATAACCACTATACTTGGTTTGATGCCTTTGGCTACTGGAATGAATATTGACTTTTTCTCCCTTTTCACTGATTTTGACCCTAAGATTTTCTTTGGAGGAGATAACGCTATATTCTTTGGACCTATGAGTGAGGCAATTATTTATGGGCTGACATTTGCCACGTTCTTAACGTTAGTTGCCATACCTGTTATGTATTATTTGTTGTATCGATTCAAACTTTGGGTTTATAAAATTGGAGGCTGGGAACTGAAGAGCAAGATATAACAAAATCGTTACAAAATTCTTATTTTATCGAATAGGATACCCATTCCAATACTTTCAAACACCCACAAGTAATACTATTGCTGGATATAATACCAACTTAATTTTGCAACGGTCTTTACTTTTTTTTTGCGTGAGGGATAGAAACGGCATCCTCACGAAAGCTTTTTTGGAGCTTTCGTGAGATATAGTGGATAGCCCGACTTCGTTTTTATATTAAAACGAGAGTCACGCCCATATAAACTTGACATTGAATTGTAACGAATTTTCAGAAAAAAAAATAAAAAAAGGTATGCTTGCATAACATTTTTATGTAGTTTTGGAATCTTAAATAAAGGCATTCTTTATTTTTGTAGAATTAAATTATAAAACATAAAAATAATACAATATGAAACTATTAGTTTGTATTAGTAAAGCTCCAGACACGACTTCAAAAATAGCCTTCACCGATGGCAATACGAAGTTTGATGAAAACGGGGTTCAATACATCGTAAATCCATATGATGAATGGTATGCTTTAGTACGAGCATTAGAATTAGTTGAAGCTAACGGAGGAACTGTGACTACGATTACTGTGGGCACAGCAGCAGATGAGCCAACTATAAGAAAAGGATTGGCAATAGGTGCGCACGAAGCAGTACGAGTTGATGCAGAAGCTATAGATCCATTTTTTGTAGCCAAGCAAATAGCAGAATATGCCAAAGCTAATGCTTTTGATATGGTATTGACCGGAAAGGAAACAATCAACTACAATGGAGCACAAATTGGAGGAATGGTTGCTGAATTGATGGATTTACCATACGTTTCAATGGCAGAAAAAATGGACGTAGCAGGAACAGTAGCCACTTTGGAAAGAGATGCCGCTGGTGGTGTTGAAATTGTAGAGGTAAATATGCCGTTTGTGGTAAGCGCTTCTAAGGGAATGGCCGAACAAAGAATTCCTAATATGAGAGGAATAATGGCAGCTAGAAAAAAACCGTTAAATGTAGTAGCTCCAGTAGCTTTTGAAAACACTACTTCGGTAGCCTCTTACGAATTGCCAGACGCAAAATCTGATTGTAAGTATTTTACAGTAGATCAAATAGATGAATTAGTTAACGCTTTACACAACGAAGCAAAAGTTATATAAGTTATGTCAGTATTAGTATTTGTAGAAACAAAAGACGGAAAATTATCGAAAGCAGCTTTCGAAGCCGTATCTTATGGAAATAAAATAGGTAGTACAACTGTAGTAACTTACGGTTCTGCTGATGCATCTGTATTAGCCGAATTGGGTAACTATGGAGCTACAAAAGTGTTGGTTAATAAAGCTGTAGAAGCGAATAGCGAACAACAAATCACAAAATTAATAGCAGCAGCCGCTAGTGAAGTAGGTGCGGATGTGGTAGTGTTGATTCAAGATCAAATTGGTAAAGCAGTAGGCCCTAGAGTTGCTGCTAGATTAGGTGCAGGTCACGCATCTGGAGCCATTGCCATACCAGAAACAGGAAATGGATTTATCGTAAAAACAAATGTATTCTCAGGAAAAGCATTTGCTAATGTAGCAATACATACCGATAAAAAAGTAATTTCATTGGTTGCTAATGCAGTTGCCCCTGAATCAACTGGAGGTAGCGCAGAAGTGACCGAATTTAACACAGATTTGGGCACTAACGCAATCGTAATAAAAGAAATTAAAGCACAAGGAGAAGGCGTTCCTTTACCTGAGGCAGAACTAGTTGTTTCTGCTGGTAGAGGACTTAAAGGACCTGAAAACTGGGGAATGGTAGAAGAGTTAGCAAACACTTTGGGAGCTGCCACAGCTTGTTCTAGACCGGTAGCAGATATCGGGTGGAGACCTCATCATGAACACGTAGGGCAAACAGGTTTAGCTATTCGTCCCAACTTGTACATCGCTGCAGGTATTTCTGGTGCGATCCAACATCTAGCTGGCGTAAACAATAGCAAGACTATTGTAGTAATAAATACAGACGCTGAAGCTCCTTTCTTTAAGGCGGCTGACTATGGTATAGTTGGAGATGCTTTTGAAGTTTTACCTAAATTAAACGAGGCTATCAAGAAGCTGAAAGGATAATAGGATTTAATAGTTCTAATTGGAATGTTAAAGAGCCATTTACTAGTAAAGTAAATGGCTCTTTTTTGCTTTTTATTAGCTTCCAAGAAGAGAATAACACCATTAAAACACCTAAAAAAGTGGATTCTGCAAAAGTTTGTAACATCTACATTCCTAAAGTAATTTGGCATCATTCGTAAAACGTAGTTTTAAACTTTATTATCGTTATGAATTTAGTGGCTTTATCTTGTATCAAAAGAGCCTTTATCAAATAAGTAGATTTGTCATACAAAACCTCTTTATGTAGAATATGTTTATCATTCGTATATTCATCTATATATTCTAAATTCCCTATTACATCATACCGGTACTTAGTAAGCTTATACTCATTGGGGGTTTTCACGTCTAAAACTACTTTCTTTTCGGTAACTTGGCTTAAATCGTTGTATTTGTAGGTTGTTTTACTTTTTTTTCTACTAATAACATATTGACTTGTTTCTGAAGTAAGTAGTTTCAGATTCGAATAATGGTAGATGATTTTTTGGTAAATTCGATTATGGTTATTATATACAGATTTTCTAATCACCGAATCGTTTACCACATACGAATAGGTCTCTTTTACTATGGTATATCTTTTACCCAATACAAAGTCATACCTGCTGCTTCCTGCATTCTCCTCTCGACTGTATGTTTTTGAAGTCACTCTGTTTTCTTTGTTAAATGTATATCGGTAAGAGTAAAACCCGTACGCATCGTTGGTTCTTTTTGTAGTCAAATTATTTCTATTATCATATAGATAGGTAATGAATGTAGTATCTTGAATACCGGAGGTATTAAAAGAGCCAAATTGATTTTTCAACCTTCCTTTAGTATCAAATTCATACTTTGTTATTTGCTTAGACTCCTTTATTACTTTCAGCTCTTTTTTGGTACTGATATGACCTGTTATGGTTTTAATCTTATTTCGCTGAATAAACAATTGATCAAAAAATGGTTCGTCCGTAAAGGCGTGACATTTAGAATTCTCGATCATTTGAGAAAAAGTAGATTCTCCGAAGAGAAGGATGATTATGAATAAAATTTGCTTCAATTTATAATTTTACTAAAGCTACAGCATCTTCTAAAGAACGAGCAGGAAGACCGCAGGCTTTGTTTACGCAAACAAATGTAAGAGTTTCCTCTTTAGCAAATCTGTTTTTGAATATAGGCAATTCACTATCAGTTGTTGAAACGTATAGTCTATCGCTTGGCATTAAATACGGGGCTAGTTCTTTTTTAACCCTCTTGGCTTCAAAACCTATTATCACTATTTCTCGTGAGAGCGTACATTCCTCCACCTGAATTCCGAGCCAATTTCCATACGAATAAGGAGCTTTAATACTTTGTTCCTTTGTAAGTTTTAGTAATTTATCATAGGTGTCTTGATAATAAACATTACTAAATATAAGAGCTAATTCTTTCAAAACTTCTGTCATTACAGAATTGGAAGAAGGAATCACATCATCTTGAACATCATAGTGAGCCGAAAAATGCTGTACTTTTTTTCGCTGTGTATATTCAAATAACTGCGTCTCCAAATTATAAAACTGATCTAAAGTAAGATCTGTTAGTTCCTTCGCTATTCGCACGTAATATTCTTTATGCGTAGCGTTATATACACTCAAGCATGCTTTTATTAAAAGAGCATAATCGTCTAAAAAGCCTTCTATATTTTTGCTTTCAGCGCTAACCCTAAGTACTTTTCCTAAATCGGGCAAGTAGTAATTATTTAATAGTGTTTTTAGATTATCTTCTGCTAACCGAGCAGTGTGTAAGTACTTACTACAATCATTTAGACCAATAATCATTAAGCAATTCCACGAACACAAGATTTTATTATCGAGTCCTGGTTTGATTCTTTTTTCTCTTGCTTTAAGCAAAATAGCATTGATATTCCTTACCCACTCAGAAACCTCGTATAAGGAAACACCCCAGTTTTTAGCTATTTCAGAATCGGGCATTTGGCGAAGCGGAATATAATTCCCTTCCCATTCTCCAAAAGCATTCATATTGTAATAGTCCAAAACTCGTTCATAATCTTCATCGGTTAACAACTCAGATACTTCCTCTCGAGTCCAGACGTAATATTTGCCTTCTACACCTTCACTATCTGCATCCAGTGCACAATAAAACAATCCATTTTCTGCTTGTAATTCTCTTTTGCAAAAATTCAATGTTTGCGACATTACATTCTTGTATTCTTCTTTTTGGAAATATTGATAACCTTGTGCATATAGGGTTAGAAGTTGAGCATTGTCGTATAGCATTTTTTCAAAGTGAGGTACTTTCCAATATTTATCTACACTGTATCTTGTAAATCCACCTCCTATCTGGTCATAAATACCTCCTCTAGCCATCTCATCTAGTGTAAGCGACACATGATCAAGAATAGACGTTTCATTAGTAAGTACGCCAAACTTCAACAAAAATTGATAATTAACGGGCATAGGAAATTTGGGTGCTCTCAAAGAACCACCCAGTTCATTGTCAAATGTTTGACTCCAATTGATTACAGATTCATTTATATCTGACAGCAATATCCTTTCCTCGTTATTAGTCACCACATAATCTAACGTTTTAGAAATTCCAATAGCCAATTGATTAGCGTATTTTTCTACTTCCTCGGGTTTATCTTTGTGTAAGGTGGTGATTTGATTCAATACACTCTTCCATTTCTCTTTTGGAAAATACGTACCTCCATAAAATGGCTTTTTATTTGGCAACACAAAACAATTCAAAGGCCACCCCCCTTGTTGAGTCATTAATTGAACAGCTTGCATATACAGATGATCTACATCTGGTCTTTCTTCTCTATCTACTTTTATACATATAAAATTGGCATTCATGATCTTTGCTACTTCAGCATCTTCAAAAGACTCGTGTTCCATAACATGACACCAATGACAGGCCGAATATCCGATACTGATCAACACTATTTTGTTTTCTTTTTGTGCCTGTTCGAACGCCTTTTCACTCCAAGGGAGCCAGTTTACGGGATTGTCTTTATGCTGCAATAAATACGGACTATGTTCATGTGCTAAAGCATTCATAATGTTTTGTGTATTTGGTTAATAATGTAATTAATCGTATTGTTCAAATACAGATTGGCTGGTAGCTTTTATATCATCAACAAGTGATTGAGGAGCTATTATTTTTATTTCTTTTCCAAAGCCTAGTAATTGCATTTTTAGTTCATACGTAGGAAGTAAAAAATATGAAAATTGATGCTTGTTATTTTTTACACCAAGATATTCTTGCGATTCGTGAAGCGGCTGAGACAACAAGTATTTAGATAGCAGCTCTTCTGTTTCTATAATTATTTTTTCAGGAGACCCTACATTAGCTGTGATTCCTATAGAATGTTTAAAAAAACGATCCGGATCAAAATTAGAATCAAGGTCAAAACGATCTGATAAAACCTGCAAATCTGAAAGGCGATCCAGACCATAAGTTTGCGTCCTGTTTTTTAATTCATCTTTTCCAATAAGATACCACCTATGCCGATACTCCTTTAATAAATAGGGGTGTATTCTTCTTAGTTTTTTTTCAGTAGCATTAAAGCTTTGATAAAAGAATTGAATTTTAGACTTAGATTTAATAGCACTCAACATCTTTTCTAAATGTTCAGACCCTTTTGCCGTTTTAATCTTTTCAAATTGCACATAGTTTTCTACAGCGTTGTCATTTACATTGGGCGAAATATTTACACGATCCAAAATCTTAGAAATAGCATAATCAAACTGTCTAAATATAGGAGACGTTTTGAATTGATTCAGGATTGTAGCAGCTATTTTAATAGCTTCTATATCTTTATCGTTTAAAGGAATATCCTCTATGGTGTAGTTCTTGTCTTCGTAATAGTACCCTTTTTCTATTTTACTATATTTAATTGGGGCATCGTGTTCTCTTCGCATTGCAGCGAAATCTTTTTCTAGAGTAGAAATACAAATATGTTTTCCGTTAGATGTACCAAATAGTTCTTCTTCTATCACACTTCTAATATGCTCTATTGAAGGAAAGGCATATCTTACTGAACGTAGGCATCTATCAATAATTCGATACCTGAGTATGGCATTTTTTGATGCTATCAAGGTTATTCGTTTAAGAGTTGTTGTACAAATTTGTTGGTATGTTCGGCAAATTTTAGAAAATACGATCCAGTACCCGGACCGTAAAACCCAGTGTGTATTTTTCGAACTATTCCATTTTTGTCAATGTAAATTGTAGTAGGAAAAGAAATTATTTTATTTAAAGAAGGAAGGACAGCTTCTGCTGTTAATTTACTAGCGTCTCCACCAATACAAAAATCGTAGGTAGCTCCAAAATGTTCTTTTAGTCCTTGCACTCTTTCAATTTTTCCTTGAAGACTTACTGGATTCTCAAATGAAATACCTATAACTTCTAATCCTTGTTCTTTATACGTGTTATGAAGCTGAGTTAAAAATTTGGTTTCATCCATACAGTTGGGACACCAAGATCCTAATATTTGAATAATAGTAACTTTTTCGGAGTATTTCATAGCTGGGTATTCTACCATAGAACCATCAAGCCCAGGAAAGCTAAAAGCCAATTCTTCACCTACCCGCATTCGTGTTAAACTATCAGGATTTGAGATTTCAAAATCATCATTTTTAAATGCTATCCAATTTTCTTGATAATGATTTCCACTATAAAAAACACCATTTATAGTGTCGTTTTCTATTTTGGCTTCAAACAAAAAAGCGTGAGCGCCATCAAAAGCACTAAGGTATATGGAGTCTCCAGTAACATTCCCCTGAAGAAACCGATAATCACCTGTTTCGGTAATAAAAGTACCTGTAACCTCTTGATCTAACTGCACAAAAAGTCCTAATGCTTTGTACTCTTCTTGGGTATGAGGTGAAAATGTTGTTTCCCAATTGCCATCGAAAAAACTAAATTGTTTTGATTGCTCTACCGAGAATCTTTGCAGCTCGTTGTTAAGACTGGTATGTGCTGTGAAGTCCATTTTATAATCAGGACCTTTGGCCTTGTTGTACCAAAAACCATAAAGCCCTTTGTCGGTTTTACTAAATCTAAACTCAGAATCAAAAATTGGCATTTTTACAATCAACTGATTTTCAGATGTGGTAATTCCGGCACCTATTCGTTCGTCAGCATTAATAAAATAGATAGAATCTCTTACGATTTCAAAATTAAATGGTAAAGTAACCGTTTCATTTATTCTTAGACTACCAACCCAATATCCTTGTCCCAATAGATAATCTTCACTATCAGAAGGTGCTGACTGTTCTTCTTTAGCAGACGCCTCACTTTTATCAATCCTATCTTCTGCTTCTGCGCAGCCCCCTACCCCAAGTATTAATAATACTACAAGAACGTGTATGTAATTCATTTTATCAGTCTATTTATTATATCTAAAATATAGTTGTGTACAAGAATAGTAAAGGTATAAAAATCAATTATAATAAAAGACAATAATTTTGTAATATTGTATTTCTAATTGTTTACACCAATTTTCTTGTTTCAAGAACAAAATCATTATCTATGGTTAAAAGGTCAAAACAATACAACGAAAACATTTATAAAACATACAAACATGATAAATATACCATTGTTAAAACAAATAACCGAAATAGCAGGAGCTCCTGGGTACGAACAACGTGTACGTGAATTAATAATTAATGAAGTTACCCCTTTAGTGGACCGTATTTCGGTTGACAACATGGGAAATGTAACCGCATTTAAAAAAGGGAAGAGCAGCTCAAAAAAAATCATGATAGCAGCACACATGGACGAAATAGGATTTATGGTTACCCATATTGACGACAATGGCTTTGTTCGATTTCACACGCTTGGAGGATTTGACCCAAAAACGCTCACTGCCCAACGAGTAATCATACATGGCAAAAAAGATTTAATAGGAGTAATGGGGAGCAAGCCCATTCATGTGATGAGCGCTGACGAAAGAAACAAAGTTCCTAAAACTACTGATTATTTTATTGACCTAGGAATGTCAAAAGAAGAGGTAGAAAAACATGTAGAAATCGGAAACCCCATAACCAGACAAAGAGAATTGATTGAAATGGGCGACTGTGTAAATGCAAAATCTATAGACAATAGAGTTGCTGTTTTTATTTTGATAGAAATGCTCAAAAATTTAGACACTCCTGATTACGATTTATATGGTGTGTTTACGGTTCAGGAAGAGGTTGGAATTAGGGGAGCAAGTGTAGCTACACAGACTATTCAACCAGATTTCGGAATCAACCTTGACACCACTATAGCTTTTGATGTACCAGGTGCTCCAGCACACGAAAAAGTAACACAACTTGGAAAAGGTGCTGCTATAAAAATTATGGATTCACGAACCATCTGCGATTATAGAATGGTAGCTTTTATGAAGCACACAGCTGACTCTAACAAAATCACTTGGCAGCCAGAAATCCTTACAGCAGGAGGTACCGACACTATGGCACTACAACAAATGACTGCAGGAGGATCTATTGCTGGATCTATTTCAATACCCACCCGACACATTCATCAAGTGATAGAAATGGCTCACAAACAAGACATCAAAGATTGTATAGACCTGTTGGGAAAATGCGTAACTTCGCTCGCCAATTACAATTGGGATTTTAGGAGAATTTAAAAATAAAAAATGAAGTACAATATATACGATACCTTAAAAGAAAGGATTTTGATTCTTGACGGAGCTATGGGAACGATGATTCAACGATATGGATTGAGCGAAGCTGATTTCCGAAAAGGATGGTTCGAGGAACATTCTAATTCGCTAAAGGGAAACAATGATCTTTTGGTACTTACCAGACCTGATGTGGTAAAAGAAATTCATGCGGCATATTTTGATGCGGGAGCAGACATTATCGAAACCAATACGTTTGGAGGAACTTGGGTTGCTCAAGCAGATTATGACTTGGAGAAATATGTATATGACATTAATTTTCATGGAGCAAAAATCGCCAAAGAAGTAGCAGATGAGTACACTAAAAACAATCCAGACAAGCCAAGGTTTGTGGCAGGTTCAATGGGCCCTACTACCAAGCTAGCTTCTATGTCTCCAGATGTAAATGACCCTGGTTACAGGGCTATATCTTTTGATGAATTAGTGGATGCATTTACCGAACAAGTAAATGGGCTCGTAGATGGAGGCGCTGATTTGCTTCTCATCGAAACCATTACAGATACCCTCAATGCTAAGGCTGCTTTGTTTGCAGTACAAAATGTATTTGACGAAAAAAACATTGAGTTACCGATAATGATTTCAGGAACTATTACAGATGCTAGTGGCAGAACATTGACAGGACAAACCACAGAGGCTTTTATGATTTCTTTATCGCATATGCCGCTGTTGAGTTTTGGGTTAAATTGCGCTTTGGGAGCTAAAGACCTACATCCTTATCTTAAGATTATGTCTAATAATGCTGATTGCTACATAAGTGCGCATCCTAATGCTGGACTACCCAATGAATTGGGAGCTTATGACGAAACACCACAAATGATGGCAGATCAAATAGAAGAATTTTTAAAAGACGGACTTATTAACATCATTGGAGGTTGCTGCGGAACAACGCCCGAGCATATAAAAGCGATAGCAGAACTTGCTAACCGTTATGAACCTCGAGCATTGCAGGTTACTTCATAGCTAGAGTCAAGTAAATCTATTCACGTTAATACCGTATTGCTTGAAAGAAGTTTTTTCTGTTTTTAAATGCTGTAATGGTATTATAATGATTGCGTAGGTTGAGAAGAAATCTCAATTACTTTTTCATATTCTTCAGCAGACAAATCGTTGAAGAAATAATTTACTGGATTCACAGCGTTACCTTTGAAATGCACTTCGTAATGCACGTGAGGTCCTGAGGAAAGCCCGGTGTTCCCCACTAATGCGATAACATCACCTCGTTTAATCTTCTGTCCTACTTTACATTTGTATTCACTACAATGGGCATACCTTGATTTATATCCAAATCCATGGTCTATTATTACAATATTGCCATACCCGTTCATCCATTCGGCTTTTTCGATAACTCCATCACCTGTTGCAAAAATATCGGTACCGATATCTGCTGTAAAATCAATTCCTGCGTGCATACGCATTATTTTCAACACAGGGTGCATACGCATTCCAAACCCTGAAGCTATATGCGTTAAATCTTTATTGCTGATTGGCTGTATAGAAGGTATAGATTGTAGCATTTTCTCTTTGTTCTTTGCGAGTTCAATAACCTCATCAAAGCTATAAGACTGAGCTACTAATTGTTTTTCTAAACCAGCTACTTTTATGGCTATTTGTTTAGCTAAATCACCATGGTCGAGATTTTCTAAATCTTTATACAATTGAGGATTTCCTCCTGTTCCCAATTCTCTTTTCGAAGCGTCATAAGGGTCTGCACCAAAAATAACACGATAAATATTATCGTCTCGCTCTTGCATTTCTTGTGCAAATTCCTCAATAGAATTAAGTCTTTCAAGATAGGCATTAAGAGAAAGCATTGTTTTTTCATTTTCTAAAACGCCTTCTTTTACCCCTTGTTCTTTGATCCAATTAAAAGAAAGAAGAAGGATTATTACTGTGAATACAACACCTGTTATCAAATGAAAAGACACCTTTTTGAGATGATCTTTCCAAGTGAGTGTTACTTGGTCATAACTTAATGTATTTGGATTGTATTTATATTTGGCTTTACTCAAAATGCTATTAATTGTATTGCAAAAGTAGTCTAAAAGCTACGATTAACAAAACAAAGCCTCTTGAAGCCTAATACAATTAACATTTTTTATACAACTACCCCCTTCTAATTGAGGGAAATTTTGATGCGAAGGAGTTTTTAGAGGTGCCCTATAGAATGATTGTTAATATTCTATGAACAGGTATGGCAATACCTTGTTTCAAAACGATATATTTTTCGCCAGCAGCCCAAATTGTTGTTCTTACTTCTTTTACGCCTCGATCGTCTTCAAAAATTATTTTGCTTTTATTTTTATGCATGTTACCTAGAATCATTGAGTCTCGAATTTTCTTTTTTAGAATTGAAGTTTCATCTTTTGACAATTCAATTCGTTCGCTGGGAAACGTCAAGTTTCTTATTTCTTCTTTCTCTATCAATACGGGATTCAATGTGGTAACTGTGTGCATAGTTGGTTTTTCGTTTTAAAAAGTTAACTTAAAAAAATTAGGTAATTATGTGTATCCTTTAATTTTTAGGAGTAGCAAAGAATAACATAATATTCAAATCGTTAATCCTATACGTTGATTTGCTTATTTAGTTACAATTTCAATCACTTCATGACAATTTGTATCTACTTTGAAATGTTCGCTTGTTCTAAAACCAATTATCCATGCTATTTCTCCGTTAGATTCTAAAATTTTAATCTTACTTTTCTCAGAAACACCAATTTTTTTATCAATAAAAAAATCGCTAATTTTTTTTCTGCCTTTCATTCCAAATGGCTGAAAAGAATCCCCCTCATTCCAGTTGCGAATTGTTATAGGAAACTTTAGCTTGCTTGGAGAAAAATAAGCCGTACTCGGTTCTGAATGAAGATTTTTTGGCTTTGGCAAAGAAGTTATTGTTAGTGTTAAACCTTCAATTTCGTACTTTCCATATTTATCTATTTTAACACGAAGCTCTTCCTTATTGCAATCTTTTCTATCTATATTTATGTCATCCCTATTAAGTGTAAGTTGATAACTACTATTATGAAAGACATTCCCGCTATTCGAGTTCTCTATTATATTGTTAAGCTGCGTATAGTTAAAGCCAAATTTCTGTAGCAAATGAAACAAAAGTCTTTTTGAAAGTTTCGAGTAATTACGTATAACAATCGTATTGTTTTTTTGAGTTAATACTTGTTTTGATTCTTTTTCCAACTGTTCATATAAATAGGTCGCATCCATTTTTAGGAAGCTTATACTTTTTGAAACACCTTTTTCAAAATCGTTTATTTTTGAATTAACAAAAGGCAGTACTTGGTTTCTGATGGTATTCCGAAGATAGTCATTCGTTTCATTAGAACGATCGTCTCGATAGGGTATATTGTGGTTTTTAGCATAATCGGTTATTTCCGATCGATTGTACTGAATCAAAGGTCTAAGTTTATCTTCGTGCAAGTAGTTGATAGATTTTAACCCCTTCACCCCTGAACCTCTGCTAAGGTTGATAAAAAAAGTTTCTATCACATCGTTTTGGTGATGCGCTGTTACAATATACGCTGCCTGGTACTTGATTTTTAATTTGGCAAACCAATCGTATCTAATGTTTCGTGCCGCCTCTTGAGTTCCTAATCTATGCTTCCTGCAATAGTTTTTGGTATCGGATTTCAATATCTCTATAGCTATTGAATTTCTTTTGCAATAAGCCATTACTAATGCTTCATCGCTATCAGAATCTTCATCTCTGAGTTGATAATTGACATGCGCCACAACGAAATTTAAGTGCAATGAATTAAAAATTTGGAGCAACGTCATTGAATCTCGCCCTCCACTTACTGCAAGCAGATACGTGTATGTGTTATAATTCTCCCCAAGGGTTTTTAGCAACGTATTTTCTATTTGTTCAGGATTCATGGAGTTCATTTAAGAATATTTCGGCTTTTAATAATGTTTCTTCGTATTCTTCTTCAGGATCTGAAAGAGCGGTTATAGCCCCCCCTACCGACAGCGATAAATTACCTGTTTCTCTATTAAATAACAAAGACCTAATGACTACATTAAAATCAAAATCGCCACCAGGAGCGAAATAACCCACAGCTCCCGAGTATAAGCCTCGTTTGGTTGATTCGTATTTCTCTATGATTTGCATAGCACGAAACTTAGGTGCACCAGTCATTGACCCCATCGGAAAAGTTGCTTTAATTATATCCACAGGATTGGTGCCGACAGCCACCTCTGCTCTAACGGTAGATATCATTTGGTGCAAAGTGTCAAATGAATAGATTTCACACAGCTCGGTTACCTCAACACTATTTTTACTTGCTATCTTTGACAAATCGTTTCTTACTAAATCCACGATCATAACATTTTCACTTTTATCTTTTTGATTGTTTTTGAGCTTAGATATTAATTTTTGATCTTCTTCATACGTCTCTCCTCTTTTTATCGTTCCTTTTATAGGTTGAGAAATAAGGGAAGTTCCTTTTTTTTCGAGATACCTCTCAGGACTTGCTCCAGCAATTTCATATTTTTCAAACTTAGCATAAACAGAAAATGGAGCTTGTGATTTTTGGTTTATATTTTTATAAAACGCTAAAGTATCAAAGCTAGTATTGTTCCCTTCAAAAGCATAACAATAATTAGCTTCATAAATATCACCCAGTTGAATATGCCTCTTTATGCTTTTTACATTTTTGAGATATTCATTTTTCGCTACCGTTGGCTTTAGTTGTGTTTTAGAACGTGCACCTTTTTTATTTTCTTTTTTAATATCATTCCAAATTGTTTCTAAATCTTTTTTACTCCCTTTTACCACTTGAATGCTATTTTCATGAATTTCTGCGATGGATTCGGGCAAAAAGAAATACAGCGAAGGAAAGTTGATATGATCCGGATGGCCACTTCTCAATTTATCTAAATCATCTTTTAGCTCATAAGTTAGGTATCCAAATACATACTCGTGTTTATATTTACGCTGAAAGGTCTTCAACCGCTCAAAACTACCTTGTGTATTGCCACACTTTATTTCGTCAAGTTTTCCAACTGCCAATAGTGATTTACCAGCGTTATTACTGTTTAAATATACTATATGTTGAATCTTTTTCAATTTTTTAACGTTTTACTTGTCGTTTGCTTGGTCATTTTACCAAAAAAAAATGCATTTTTGCAAAGTACTTAATATAAAATAAATAATCATTCAAATATGAAATCAAAAATTACTCAAATTACAGCCGGAGCTATTTTAGTCATCTCTCTACTGGGGTTTATGGCAGCAAAAGGATCTACTGCAAAATCTAAAGTTGGTCATATCAACACTAATGAATTGTGGAACGCTATGCCAGAGAAAAAAGCCGCAGACGACCAATTAAAGAAAATGCAAAATGAAATGGTAGCCTATTTAGAAAAGGAGCAAAAATCGTTAGAACAAGGGATTGTTACTTATCAAAAAGATAGTGCCAACATGTCTAGTTTGGTTAAAAATGAAACGGTTCAAAAATTATTGGCACAACAAAAAAACCTTCAATCTTTACCAGACAAGGCTAATAACGAATTGAAAAAGAAACAAAATGAATTGTACCAACCGATTCGAGTAAAAATGCAAAAAGCAATAGATGATGTAGCTTCTGAAAGTGGATACGATTACATTATGGATGTAGCTTTTGGAAATATCGTTTTCGTGAAAAATGAAAGTGACAACATTCTGTCTAAAGTCAAAACAAAATTGAATCTTTAGAACTCAAAAAAAATAGTGAAGCCCGATTCCAATTAGAATCGGGCTTTTTTATGCGTATATTTTTTATACACCTACAAATAATAAACAACTACCCCACTCTATATACTTCTATTTTAAGTTTGTTTATCTAAAACAATATTAAATCACATTTCTATGAAAGCATCAATTCTATTCGTATTGGCACTACTCCTACTATCTTCTTGCACAAGAAATACACGCTCTAACTATAAAAAACCTACCAAAGCATATTCAGAAATAAAAAAAGAGATTAAAAACAGAAAAACAGCGTATGCAATTCGCTATCAAGAAGCATCTGATGTGGAAAAAAAGGGAATTGTCGTTGAGGTTAGAGAATACTTATTTTCTAAATTAACGAACGAGATATTCCCATCTTGGTATGGCACATCATGGGATTTTAACGGCATTACCCAAGTTCCGAAAGCAGGGGATATTGCTTGCGGATATTTTGTAACCACCACATTGCAAGCTGCTAGTTTTGACATACCTAGGGTAAAGTGGGCACAGATGGCTTCTGAAAACATGATTATGAATGCTACACCACTTGTAACGAGATTTAGCAATGCATCAATGGAGGAAATAAGAGCTTGGCTATCTTCACAAGAAGACGCTCTCTATATAGTAGGTCTCGACAATCATACTGGGTTTGTATGTAAAAAGGGAAGCAAAATAACTTTCATACATTCAAGTCCGAACAACGAACTGGGAGGTGTCATTTCAGAAGCTATTGACTCCAAAAATCCACTTACAGAATCGGGATATCGTGTATTTGGAAAGATACTCCATGATGAGATGATTGTAAAATGGCTAACCAAGTGATTGAAAATATTTTTAAAATGGTAACAATATGTAATTATCTTTGCGTGCTTCCATTACGATAGTTATATGAATAAAAATAAAACACCATTGTTTACGAAGTTCAAACAGGACATTTCCTCTATCGAACTACCAGACAAATTTACGTTTCCGTTTTATTATCAGGCTCATGAGCTGAGTAAATTGGCAGCTCAAGAACTACAACATCATCTGACTCATCAAACAGACTGGGAGCATCCATTTGGTTTAAAGCCAAACGACAAAACAGAAGCCGAAGGTAAAATGTTTGGTGTATTGGTCATACAAAACAAAGAAGGAGAACTAGGATATCTTTCCGCTTTTTCTGGAAAACTCGCAGAAAGCAATCATTTACCAGGTTTTGTACCACCAGTTTTTGACATGTTGGTAGATGGGAGTTTCTTTCTTAACGGAATGGAGGAATTAAGAGTATTAAATGCTCAAGTAAAACGATTATCTAATGACGTTGAGTTTGTAAAGTTTACAGAGGAAGTAAAGATTGAAAAAGACAAATTAATCGCAGAGGAAAAAGAGGCAAAACAGCAATTAAAAATAGGTAAAGCAACTAGAGATGCAGAACGAACTCTAAAAGAAACAAAACTAGATGCGACTGATTATCAAGCGTTATTAGAAAAATTAAAAATGGACAGTATGCGTCAAAAGTTCTATTATAGAGAATTAGCGCATTATAGAAAAGCTCGTATCAAAAAGGCTGAAAAAAAATTAGCACCCAAAAAAAAAGTCATTGACACTTTGAAAGAAGAACGCAAAAGAAAATCTAACAATTTGCAAAAACAACTATTTGAACACTATAGTTTTTTAAACACCAAAGGAGATAGAAAGAACCTATTGGAAATATTTAAAAACACTGCAAACCCTATACCTCCTGGAGGTTCGGGAGAGTGTGCAGCTCCAAAACTGTTGCAGTATGCATTCTTAAATAAGCTAAAGCCCATTGCCATGGCTGAATTTTGGTGGGGAAAATCACTCAAGTCAAAAGTTAGAAAACACAAAAACTACTATCCCGCATGTATGGGCAAGTGCTTTCCTATTCTCTCGCATATGTTAAAAGGAATGCTTGTAGACGAGAACCCTTTTCATAAAAACATAGGCATTGATCGTCCTTTAAAGATAATATATGAAGACGACTATATGCTGGTTGTAAACAAGCCTCCAGAACTTCTCTCTGTTCCAGGTAAAGTGGTTCAAGACTCCGTATTTATGCGAATGAAATTAAAATTACCAACCGCCACAGGACCTTTAGTGGTTCACAGATTGGATCAATCTACCTCGGGAATTATGCTAGTAGCAAAAACTAAAGATATGTATAAAATTTTGCAAAGCCAGTTTATAAAGCGATCTATAAAAAAGCATTATACAGCAATTTTAGATGGCATAATAAAAGAAGATGAAGGGACGATTTCTTTGCCGCTTAGAGTAGATTTTGAGGATCGACCGAGACAACTCGTTTGTTATGAATATGGTAAATCTGCCAAGACAAAATGGAAAGTAGTAAGCAGAACAGCCGCTCAAACACGAATCCATTTCTACCCCATCACCGGACGAACCCATCAGTTGAGAGTGCATGCAGCACATCCACTAGGACTAAACACACCGATTTTAGGTGATGATTTGTATGGCACTATGGACAAGAGACTACACTTACATGCCACGAGCATAAGCTTTACACATCCATACACCAAAGAGGAAATGCACTTTACTGAGCCTCCTGAGTTTTGATTCTAATTATATTATTAATACCTTTCGTTCATTAAAATAAATGATTTGAGAATTGGAGTAAATACACGACTACTACTACCCAACCGATTAGAAGGAATAGGGAGGTTTGCGTACGAAGTTTTGATTCGGATGGTAAAATCTCATCCCGAACATGATTTTGTATTCTTTTTTGACAGGAAGTTTGATTCACAATTTGTCTTTTCAGATAATGTTACTCCATTTGTGCTCTATCCTCAGGCTAGACATCCTGTATTGTATAAAATATGGTTTGACTATAGTATTACTCGTGCATTGAAAAAACATAAAATTGACGTTTTCTTTTCTCCCGATGGCTATCTAAGCACACGCACCAAAGTACCTCAGTTGCCCGTTATACATGATTTGAATTTTGAGCATTATCCAGAGGACTTACCCCAAAAAGACTTAAAATATTACAAAACCAACTTCCCAAAATTTGCACAAATAGCAAATCATATCCTAACCGTTTCTGAGTACAGTAAGCAAGATATTTCAAAACAATACGGTATTGGCTTAGACAAAATATCGGTAGCTTTTAACGGAGTGTCTGATCAATTCGAACCAAAATCAGACAAAGCAACACTGCGTATTAAATACACGAGCGACAAAGGGTATTTTGTATATGTAGGAGCATTGCACAAACGCAAAAACATAAGCAGAATGCTGCAAGCCTATGATCTATTTATCGAAGAAACTAAATCCGAAAAAAAATTAGTAATTGTAGGAACGAAGCTTTTTAAAACTCCCGAAATAGAAGAGGTTTACCATTCGATGCAGCACCAAGAATCTATTCTATTTACCGGTAGATTATCCGACTCTGAATTGGCTGCTACCATAGCCTCTTCAGATGGGATGCTTTATATTTCGTATTTCGAAGGATTTGGAATTCCTATTATAGAAGCCTTTAAATGTGGAGTTCCAGTACTTGCCAGCAACGTTACTAGCTTACCAGAGGTAGGTGGAGACGTTGCCTTTTATTGTAACCCTTTTGAAGTAGGCAGCATTGTTGCAGGAATAAAAAAACTAGACCAAGCACTTATTTCTTCCACTGATTTAATTGCTCAAGCAGAAAAATTTTCTTGGGACAATACCGCCAAAGTAGTTTGGAATGTTTTAGACCAAGTTTACTCTAATAAAAACAATAAATAGCCGCAGCCTTTTGTGCGACACCAACGACCAAAATACAATCATTAGTCCTAGTTGACAAATTAGCTCATTCATTCAGACACAGGTAATATGCGAGTCCAGAATTGATCCGTCACGATTACATAATATCTAAAATAAAAGGTTACATTTGATGTTATGAAACATTTAGCGATACTACTATGCTCTTTATTTATTCTAACCTCTTGCGGTAAGAAAGGAAAAAACAATCCCAAAGCCTGCAATGGAAACACCCGAAGAGATGTAAAACTAATGTTAGATAATTTAGCAAATGAAGTAGATACAGCTGCTATACTAACGACCATAAAAGCATTAGGAGAAATCAAAGTCTCCGAAGTGGACAAAAATACAACTCGCTTAGAATTGGAAAAAGCGACCTACACCATTACCGGCTCTATTGACAAAATAAAAAGATACCGAGATGGAGATTATCACATCAGATTAGTTGATGAAAATGAAAATTACATCATCACTGAAGCACCTAATCCAGGTTGCGAATATGCTAAAAATTCGATTTTTCATTCTACCTTTAAAACAAACGCAGCTTTTATTGAAGCCAATAATCTTCAAGAAGGTGATGTTCTTACAATTACAGGAGTGGCATTTGTAGATTTATACCATGGATATAAAAGAAAACAAGCTAAAAACAATATAGAATTACATCCCATTCTGAAAATTGAAAAGTAAGCCTTCTTATATATTATACCATTGCAGTATAAATATTATTTAGAAAGAATTTAAATAAAAAAACAGGTACATAATCAATCTGTGAGTATCTTTGTGGATTATAACGAATCAATATGAAAACCATTTCAGAAATACGCAAAGACTTCCCGATATTAGCAGAAAAAGTACATAACAAACCTCTGGTATATTTAGACAACGGAGCCACTTCGCAAAAGCCAAAAATAGTAATTGACGCTATCTCTGAATATTACACCACCTATAACAGCAACATTCATAGAGGAGTGCACCACTTAAGCCAAGTAGCTACGACAGCTTATGAAGATGCAAGAAAAAAAATACAATCTTTTATCAATGCCAAGCACGCACACGAAGTTATTTTCACCAAGGGCACTACAGATGGAATCAACCTAGTGGCAAACTGCCTTGGAAGGAGCTACATAAACTCTGGAGACGAGGTAATTATTTCAGCAATGGAGCATCACAGTAATATTGTCCCTTGGCAAATGATGTGCGAGGAACGAGGAGCGATACTGAAAGTAATACCGATAAACAAAGCTGGCGAGTTAATCTACGAGTCTTTTCTTGAACTACTTTCTGAGAAGACTAAAATAGTGGCTATAACGCACATCTCAAACACCTTGGGTACAATTAACCCTATAAAAAAAATAATTAAGGACGCTCACCAAGCAGGAGCTCAAGTTTTAATTGATGCAGCTCAATCAGTTCCTCATACTCCGTTAGATGTAATAGATTTGGACTGTGATTATTTGGTTACATCAGGTCACAAAATGTTTGGGCCTTCGGGTATTGGTTTTTTATATGGTAAAGAATCAATATTAGACGCATTGCCACCCTATCAAGGAGGCGGAGACATGATAAAAGAGGTTAGTTTTGAAAAAACAACATATAACAGTTTACCGCATAAATTAGAAGCAGGAACACCTAATATTTCTGGGGGTATTGCACTGGGGTTTGCTATTGATTACATCAATGAAATAGGTTATGATTTTATCCAAAAACAAGAAAAAGATCTTTTAGATTACGCCACACAAGAACTATCCAAAATAGAAGGATACATTCCTATTGGGACAGCAAAACACAAAGCTAGTGTCATATCATTCTTGATGGAAGGCACACATCCTTTTGATATAGGAACTATCATCGACCAGCTGGGTATTGCAGTACGTACAGGGCATCATTGCACACAACCACTTATGCGCTTTTACGATATCCCTGGCACTATTAGAGCTTCGTTTGCATTTTACAACACTAAAGAAGAAATAGATACTCTAGTGAACGGAGTAAAAAGAGCAGTAAGAATGCTATCTTAACACAGAATGAAGTTATTAAGTAATTCTATCTCAATAATTAGATAATAATTTATCTTTGCCACTTCAAAATTTAAAAAGAGGATAAAATGGCAGTTAACGAAGACGTTTTTAAGAAAGTAATTTCCCACGCAAAAGAATTTGGATTTGTATTTCCAAGTAGTGAAATATATGATGGATTGAGTGCCACATATGATTATGCACAAAACGGAGTAGAGCTTAAAAACAACATCAAAAAATATTGGTGGATGGCAATGGTGCAAATGCACGAAAACATTGTGGGACTTGACGCTGCTATTTTTATGCATCCTAGTACTTGGAAAGCATCTGGTCACGTAGATGCTTTTAACGACCCTTTGATAGACAATAAAGACTCCAAAAAAAGATACAGAGCAGATGTATTGGTCGAAGATCATATCGAAAAAATCAATGGAAAAATAGATAAAGACATCAAAAAAGCTCAAAAGCGTTTTGGAGATGCTTTTGATGAAGCAGAGTTTAGAGCAACTAATGGAAATGTGTTGCGAAGACAATCTGAAATAGAAAAAATCAAAGACCAATTAAAAGCCGTACAAGAAAATGAAGACCTCGAAGCATTCAAACAATTAATTGAGGATTTGGGGATTGTCTGCCCTGTAAGTGGTTCTAAAAACTGGACAGAGGTACGTCAATTTAACCTAATGTTTGGTACAGAGTTGGGATCTGTAGCTGGCGATGCTGCTACCATTTATCTTCGTCCAGAAACAGCACAAGGAATATTTGTCAACTACCTAAACGTCCAGAAAACAGGACGTATGAAGATACCTTTTGGAATAGCTCAAATAGGTAAAGCATTTAGAAACGAGATTGTTGCCCGTCAGTTTATCTTTCGGATGCGAGAGTTTGAACAAATGGAAATGCAGTTTTTTATCAAACCCGGCACACAAGAAAAATGGTTTGAATACTGGAAAGAAACACGTATGAAATGGCATAAATCTCTTGGCTTTGGAGATGAAGCTTATCGATTTCATGACCATATAAAAATGGCGCACTACGCAGATAACGCTGCCGATATAGAATTCAAATTCCCTTTTGGTTTTAAAGAATTGGAAGGCATTCATTCTCGTACAGATTTTGACTTATCACAACACGAAGCGCATTCGGGCAAAAAATTAAGATACTTTGATCCTGAGATTAATGAAAGTTATATTCCCTATGTAGTGGAGACCTCAATTGGTTTGGATCGTATGTTCTTGGCAATATTGAGTACAGCATTGAAAGAGGAAGATTTAGGAGATGGAAAATCAAGAGTAGTTTTAAATATACCTCCTGCATTAGCACCAGTAAAAGCAGCCATTCTACCGCTAGTCAAGAAAGATGGACTTCCAGAAAAAGCTAGAGAAATTATGAGTGTATTGAAATTTGACCACAACTGCCAATACGAAGAAAAAGACACCGTAGGAAAACGATATAGAAGACAAGACGCTATCGGGACTCCATACTGCATCACTGTGGATCACCAAACTTTAGAAGACAATACTGTTACTATAAGAGATAGAGACACTATGGAGCAAGAACGTGTCACCATTGATGATCTAGCAAATATTATCGCCAAGAAAGTAAGTATGACTTCTCTGTTAATGCAAAACTAAAGACCTATACCAAATAACCAAAGTAAGATAGTCCAATAAATCATTTTATTTTGGACTATTTTTATATCCGTTAATGTCATTACGTGTAACAATTTCTAAAATTAACATTATAGCTTATACAAATTAGCTACAATGAGATACATTACTTTTGTTCTTTCGATTTTGTTTTTAAATTCTTTCCATTGCCAAGATTTATCTTTGCAAGGTTTAGGTAATGCCGCCTTTGAAAAGGGCAATTATAGAGAAGCACTTCATTATTATAAAGCAATTGAGCAAAAGCAGTTGTTTTTTAGACGAAGAAATTTCAATTATCTGGACATTGCAGCTTGCTATCAATATCTTCTCGTCCCTGATAGTGTAGCACTATACTACATTAAGTACTATAGAACGAATAGAAAAATTAAGCAACCCTTACTCGATGCTGCCGAGAATTATAAAATGGCTGCAAATCAACCTAAGGCTATTAAATATTATAAGAAGTATTCAAAAAAAGGATGGAACTATTATTATGCGCAACAACAGATACATTCATTTGACATCACCAATAACTGGGATGCTAATTTAGTTAAATTTTCTGCTTTATTAGAATCACAATTAAGCTCCAAATTCTATGATTTCTCCCCTTGCTTTCTTGACGATGACCACAGTTTGATATTCTCATCAAGCAGATTTGAGACGCATCCAGATTTAAATTTAGGCAATAACTTTGGATTCTATCACACTACAAAAGCTGCCAATAAATGGTCAAAACCAATTAGAATTGACACCACAGCAGAAACATTTAATAGTGCTGTGGTTTCTATTGACAACAAAAGAAACGTATTGTTCCTTACTAAATGTGATCAAAACACTACAAAAAATGAAGGATGTGTTATTCATTATACATTTTTAGATGGCAATTTAATTGGCGAGACATTTGAAGTCCCACTTAGAGAAAATCACGAAACTAACACCGTTTACGCACATCCGTCTTTTTCAAATGAGCTGGAGGTTCTTTTCTTTGTTTCAGATAGAGAAGGTGGTTTTGGAGGAAAAGACATTTGGTATTCAAAATACGATAGAGATAAAGACAACTGGGGTGAACCTGTCAATATGGGAGCAGGCATTAACACATCAGAAGACGAATTGTTTCCCTATATATCTGATGACGGCTCATTTTATTATTCGTCTAAAGGGGGCATTACTATGGGAGGTCTGGATCTATTCAGGGCAGAAATGAGCACTCCATTCAAATGGGGAAAAGGTACGAATATGCAACATCCATTTAATTCAACTTTTGATGATTTTGGCATCATTTTTAACCAATCTAATACTGCTGGATATTTTACCTCTAACCGAAAGGGAGGCTTGGGCTATGATGACATATACAGCTTCACAAAAAAGAATGTACATCCACAGGAAACTAGAGAAACGCCCACTTCTAATGCTTCAATATTAAAATCAGTAGAAGAAGTCTTTAACAGACCAGCTTGTGATGCGTTTGACGAACCGAGCTTCTTAACAAATTTCAAATTATATCCCAACCCCAACAATGGTGCGTTTTCAATAGAATTTAATTCTAACTCACAAAAAGATATTAAGGTGAGAGTTTTTAACACTAGCGGTACAGTTATATACTCAAAATTACTAATAACAGACAAGTTAACTAAAGTAAAAATAGATATTTCAGAAAACGTATCTGGAGTATATTATGTTCAACTACTTGATAAATGTCTCCCCATATATTCTACAAAATTGATAAAGCAAAATTGAAGTGCAAACATTTTTACGAAAACAAAGAGCAAAAAAAAAGCCTTCCCAAAAGGAAAGGCTTTTACATTTAAACGTGTGTATTTATAAAGTAGTAGGACATACGTAATCGGTAAGTTTAATGTCCGTTTGTTTTATTTCTTCAAATCCTCCTCGAACATCCGTAACGTTATCTACCCCGTTTCGTTTAAAAATAGAACAAGCAATCAAAGATCGATAACCACCAGCACAATGTATATAATGCGCTTTTGAGTTGTCTATTTCTGCGAAATCAGAATTAATGTTATTCAAAGGGAAATTCTTAACGCCAATAGCACGCTCAGACAAATGCTCCGTTTCTTTTCTAACGTCCAAAGGAACTTCCAATTCATTTTTCTCTAATTTATCCTTGAACTCTTCTGCTGAGATTGACCCAATCTTATCAGTAGGTAACCCCGCATCAAGCCAAGCATCCATTCCTCCTTTTAAGTATCCTTTAGAATTGTCATATCCTACTCTAGACAATCGAGTAACCACTTCTTCTTCACGCCCTTTGTCTGCCAAAATGATAATTTTCGAATCGATATCAGTTATTAAAGTTCCAACCCAAGAAGCAAAACTTCCATCAATTCCAATCCACAAAGCATTGGGGATGGTACCAGTACGAGTATATTCAGCTCCGGCTCTAGTATCTAACACTAAGTAATTGTTCGACTCACTCATTTCTTTAAAAGTATCAACATCTAATGCTACCATTCCATCTTTCAAGATGTCATCGATAGATTTGTTAACAGATTTATTCATTCCTGCATTTTTTGGAAAATATTGTGGTGGTGGCGCAATACCTTTCAAGACTTCATTTACAAACTCATCTTCTGTTTGATCTGCTCGCAATGCATAGTTGGTCGCTTTTTGATTTCCTAAAGTATCCCAAGTTTCTTTGCTCATACTTTTTCCACAAGCACTACCTGCTCCATGATTTGGGTACACTATGGTGTCATCATCCAAGACCATTATCTTTTTTCTTAATGTTTTATATAAATGTCGAGCTAAATCTTCTTGAGTTAAATCTGACTTAATAGCTAGATCCGGCCTTCCTACATCGCCAATAAACAGAGCATCTCCTGAGAATAGGTATTTTTTATTTTGCTCTTTATCTTCCAAGTATATAGAAATAGACTCCATTGTATGTCCAGGAGTGTGGATTAATTTCAACTCTGCATCACCAAGTTTAAAGATTTCCCCATCTGTTGCTACGTGGATATCATAATCTGCTTTTGCACCTGGTCCAAATACAATAGTAGCACCTGTTTTTTTAGCTAAATCTACCTGTCCAGAAACAAAATCTGCATGAAAGTGTGTCAAAAAGATATATTTGATGGTAGCATTATCTTTTTTAGCCATTTCTATATAAGGTTCTACTTCTCGCAAAGGGTCAATAATTGCAGCCTCTCCATTTGACGAAATGTAATACGCCATTTCTGCGATACATTTAGTAAACAATTGTTCTATTTTCATTTCTTTATTTTTTTAAGTGTTATTTTTTATTTTGCTATCACAAAAGTATAGTATATCAGAATACTACTACGTTACATTTGTTACAGATTATCCCAACCATCCGTCTCTATCTAGGCTTCTGTATTGAATAGCTTCCGCTATATGCTGTACTTCTATATTAGAAGTATTCTCTAGGTCGGCAATAGTCCTCGCTACTTTAAATATCCGTTCGTAAGAACGAGCAGAAAGCCCCAGCTTTTCCATTGCGTTTTTCAGCAATGCTTCTCCTGCAGCATCAATCTGACAATATTTTTTAACTAATTTTGGGGTTAGCTGTGCATTGCTGTGCATACCATTAATCTCCTTAAATCGTTCGATCTGAATATTTCTTGCCTTTATTACTCTCGCTCTAATGGTTTTACTATTTTCACCCTCTTCCTTGTTTGATAGTTTTTCGTAAGGCACAGGTTGCACCTCAATATGTAAGTCTATTCGATCCATCAAAGGTCCTGAAATTTTTGCCAAATATCGCTTTACAATATGTTCGGGGTCACCACTTTGACCAGAAGGATCATAAAAATCTCCACTAGGTGAGGGATTCATTGCAGCAATAAGCATAAAACTAGCTGGATAATCCACACTTATTTTGGCACGAGAGATAGTAACTACTCTATCTTCTAGCGGTTGTCGCATTACTTCTAAAACCTGTCGTTTAAATTCTGGCAACTCATCTAAAAACAAAATACCATTGTGAGCAAGCGAAATCTCTCCCGGCTTGGGATTGCTCCCACCACCCACAAGAGCCACATCAGATACTGTGTGATGGGGTGATCTAAACGGACGTTGAGTTATTAATCCGGTGGTATCTCCAAGCAACCCCGAAACGGAATGTATTTTTGTAGTTTCCAATGCTTCATCCATTGACAACGGAGGCAATATGGTAGAGAGTCGTTTTGCCAACATAGATTTCCCTGAACCGGGAGGACCAATCATTATAGCGTTGTGACCTCCTGCAGCTGCAATTTCTAATGCTCTTTTTACATTTTCTTGACCTTTTACATCTGCAAAATCAACACCACTTATAGCATCATAATTTTCAAATTCTTTATTTATGTCAAACTTGGTAGGTTGCAAATCGGACTTACCATCAAACAAATCTATAACCTCTGCAAGCGTGTCCGCCCCATAAACTTCTAACCCTTCAACAATAGCGGCTTCTTGTGCGTTTTTCTTTGGCAAAATAATACCTTTAAAACCTTCTTTCTTGGCTTTTATAGCAATAGGCAATGCTCCTTTTATAGAACGCAATTGCCCATCTAACGCTACCTCACCCATGATAATATAGTCTTCGGTCATTTCTGGTTTTGACACCTGTCCCGATGCTGCTAATATCCCTATTGCCAGGGTTAAATCATAAGCTGATCCTTCTTTTTTGATATCCGCAGGAGCCATATTGATGGTAATCTCTTTCCCTGGTATTTTATACCCGTTGTTTTTTAATGCAGCTGAGATTCTTTGATGAGATTCTTTAACGGCATTATCTGGCAAGCCTACTAAGAAAAATCGAATACCCGGACTTATATTTACCTCAACCGTAATTGTTAAAGCATCTACTCCATAAACTGCACTTCCATATGTTTTTATAAGCATGTCTTTTCTGAAAAGAGGTTATATTATTGAATAATTTGGGTATAAATTTAAGCAATATTTTTGAAAACTATCGACTCTTGTACTCTTAGAATTTATTTCTTATTGGAATTGGCATAAAATTGGTTAGAAAAAATTTAATTACTCAAACCGTTTGAGTATATTTGTTAAATAGAATTAATAATAAATTAAATACGATGAAGAAATTATACATTTTAAGCCTTTTCACCCTTTTTTCAATAGCTCCTTTTTTTGGACAAGAATTATTCACATGTTACGATGAATACCGAAAAGTTTTTAAGAATAGAGGGGCATTTGAAGTTAAAGATGGAGTTCATGATGATGTCATTCTTATAGTTAGAAAAGATAAAGAAACAGAATGTTATGTTTGTTCAGTCACCATCAAACAAGGCGATGTAGTAGAAATTGCCATCTATTTTGAAGATAACACAAAAGAAGTTTTAACATATAACTTTACTGACAAATCTAGTTGGACAATTTACAATGGTATTTCTAAAACACGTGTCACTGATAAAGAAGAAAAAATCAACATCATGTTTACCGATATGATCAAGCCCAAAAGGAAAGAATTTAAAAAAGCACCTAAACCAAAGTTTGATTTAAACTAAACAAACCGTAAATAATTATAAGGGCACCTCTAAAAACTCCTTCGCATCAAAATTTTCAGAGCTTTTCAAAGACAAGGGAAAATTTTGAAGCAGTATTTAAGAAGCTCTGAAAACCCTATAGGAACAAAGATAACAAACAATCTGACTTCAGTATATTTTTTTAAAATAGCTACGACTATTCTAAAAAAATATACTTCGTATCTCATTCATTATCTTTGTTTTTTGAAAGAAATGAGTT
>CAMZLL010000196.1 GCA_947311505.1 uncultured Cryomorphaceae bacterium | reverse complement strand
TTTTGATATCCTCACGAGTAACTGCCATATAGTTTTCTAACTCAGTATTAATGAGATTTGCATCACCAAAATACATATGATTGGTATAGCCGAAAATTTGGCTAACTATCATATGTATTTTGGTGATGCAAATCTCATTAATACTGAGTTAGAAAACTATATGGCAGTTACTCGTGAGGATATCAAAAGAGTGGCAAATGAATATATGGTAAAGGATAATAGAGTGGTACTTTATTACTTACCCAAAGAAGGAGAGTAAAAGAAGTGTTTGAAATCAAAATATTAAGAAAATAAAAATGAAAAAAATATATATAAGTTTCGTTGCAATGCTAACTATAGTGAGTTGTGTTGGACAGCATAAGATTGATAGGAGTAATGCGCCTAAAGCAGGGAAAGCTCCGATTATCAATATTGGTACTCCTACAAGTTTTATATTGGATAATGGATTGAAAGTTTTTGTAGTTGAGAATCATAAATTACCAAAAGTTTCTTTTCAATTGTCGGTGAATATACAGCCTATGACCGAAGGAGATAAAGTGGGGTTGTCTGATATTGCAGGCGAGATGTTGAGTGCAGGAACTATTAGTAAGTCTAAAGCAGAAATAGATGAAGAAATAGATTTTATTGGAGCAAATTTGACGACTACTTCTAACGGTATTTACACGTCTTCTTTGTCAAAACATGCAGACAAGGTAATGAGTTTGATGAGTGAGGTTATGTTGTCGCCAGCTTTTCCTGAAGAAGAATTAGAAAAGAAAAAGAAAAGAACGCTTTCAGGGTTGAAATCTTTAGGTTCTAATGCAGATGCTATTGCAGGAAGAGTAATCAAAGTATTAAATTTTGGAAAAGACCATCCGTATGGTGAAGTACAAATGGTCGAACATGTTAAGAATATAACAATAGAAGATTGTAAAAACTATTACAAAACGTATTTTAGACCTAATATTTCATATTTGGTTATGGTAGGGGATATTACACCAGTAAAAGCCAAAGAAATGGCGAATAAATACTTTGGTAAATGGGAGCGACAAGAAGTTCCGTTCAAGAAGTTTGATAATCCAACTTTTCCAAAAGGAGTACGAGTAGCTTTTGTCGAAAAACCTGGAGCGGTTCAATCTGTTGTAAAAGTAATTTACCCAATAGAATTTCCAAAAGGAAGTGAAGATGCTGCTGCAGTAACCGTTATGCAAGGTGTGTTTGGAGGGGCGTTCTCCTCTCGATTAAACATGAATCTTAGAGAAGATAAAGCATATACTTACGGAGCAAGAGGAACTGTACGGTCTGATAAATATATAGGTAGTTTTTCGGCAGGAGCATCGGTAAGAAATGAAGTTACAGACAGTACAGTAACTCAGATTCTTTATGAAATGAATAAAATGATTGCAGAAAACATTACTCAAGAAGAGCTAGATCGTAATGTTAATTTCAATAATGGTAAATTTGCTTTGGGACTGGAAAAAGATCAAACTATTGCAAGATTTGCATTAAATATCGAACGTTATAATTTGCCAGCTGATTATTATCAAAATTATTTAGCACGTTTGCAAAAAGTAACATTGGAAGATGTAAATGCTGCGGCTAAGAAATACCTAAAACCAAATGATTGTATCATATTAGTAGTGGGTAATCCAGAGGTGGTACACGGATTGAAACAGTTTGATACTGATGGGAAAATAGAGTTTTATGATAAAAATGGAGATCCGGTTTCTGGAAAGAAAAAAGAACTTCCTAAAGGGTTGACAGCTAAAAAAATCGTAGATGATTATGTGATGGCATATACCAAAACAAGCTCGTTGAAGGATGCCAATAAAAAATTGAGTAAAATCAAATCCATTTCAATGAAAAGCGAAACTGAAATTCAAGGAATGAAAATAATCATTTCTACAAAAAGAGTAGCCCCTAATATGCTGTCTCAAGAAATGAGTATGAATGGAATGGTAATGCAAAAAACTGTATTTAATGGAGAGACAGGTGGAACATCAGGAATGGAGGGTAAAAAAGCCTTTACCGAAGAGGAAATAGCCGAACATAAAGTGTCTTCAGTGTTGCATTCAGAATCCAAATACAAGGAATTGGGTTTTAAAACACAATTAAAATCTATTGAAGACGTGAATGGAAAAGAAGCGTATCTTGTGGAGGTTATTGACCCAGCTGGTAATGTTGAAAATGTATATTTTGATGTGGATTCTAAGTTGAAAGTGTATTCGACTTCTACACAAGAAACGCCACAAGGAGTAATGCAAATCACTACAGAATATGGAGATTACAAGGAAGAAGGAGGTATATTACTTCCGCATCGATTGAATCAAATGTTTGGACCTCAAGCAATGGATATGGAAGTGAAAGAAATCATAATAAACGATAAAATCAATAAAAAAGATTTTGAATTTGACGCGAAATAATGAGTATAAAATATCGTGAACATTTTACAAAAAGAGGTCGGTTTGACCTCTTTTTTTTGTTGTATTAAACCTTTCTATATTAGAATTGAAAGAATCTATGAAAATAGAAAGCTAGATACTACTTGTGCATTCTAAAAAATGGTAATTTTGTATTCAAATTATAAAACACGAAGAAATGTCAGAAGCAATTGAAAAAGTAAAGTGCCTTATTATTGGGTCAGGACCCGCAGGATATACAGCAGCAATCTACGCAGCTAGAGCTAATATGTCACCCGTATTGTATCAAGGGATGCAGCCAGGGGGACAATTAACAACAACCAATGAAGTAGAAAATTTCCCAGGTTACCCCGAAGGAATTACCGGGCCAGATATGATGGTCGAATTGCAAAAACAAGCCGAGCGTTTTGAAGCGGATGTTAGAACAGGCTTCATTGATAAAGTAGATTTTTCTGGAGACGTACATAAAGTTTGGGTAGAAGGAGGTAAGGAAATACACTGCGACACTGTTATTATTTCTACGGGAGCATCAGCCAAATATTTAGGATTAGAATCAGAACAACATTATCTTAAAATTGGTGGTGGAGTTTCTGCATGTGCAGTTTGTGACGGTTTCTTTTATAGAGGTCATGAAACTATTATTGTTGGTGCAGGAGATTCAGCTTGCGAAGAGGCTCATTATTTATCTAAACTTTGTAAAAAAGTAACCATGTTGGTTAGAAAAGATACCTTTAGAGCTTCTAAAATTATGGCAGAAAGAGTAATCGCTACCGAGAATATAGAAATAATGTTTAATACGGAAACTGTTGAGGTGTTAGGAGACGGACAAGGAGTAACAGGAGCAAAAGTAAAAAACAACAAAACTGGCGAGATTACAGATATAGCTGCAACAGGATTTTTTGTAGCCATTGGTCATAAGCCCAATACAGATATTTTCAAAGATTACATTGATTTGGATGATACAGGGTATATCAAATATGCTCAACCTGGTACTTCATTGACAAATGTAGCGGGAGTTTTTGTTTCTGGTGATGCAGCAGATAAGCGATATAGACAAGCAATAACAGCGGCAGGAACAGGGTGCATGGCAGCACTCGATGCAGAACGATATTTAGCAGCTAAAGGACATTAGAACTGAGAGTAAACCCTTAAGAATTTAATATGCGTAAAACGTCAGCAATTCATTTTGTTGGCGTTTTGTGTGTCTATGCTAAAATAATTTCAAAGAGTTGAAGTATTTATTTAACTTTGTAACCAAATATAAAGAACAAAAACAATGAGTGAAATACTTTTAGGAATAGGATTGGAAGATATTAAATTTGGTATGCACCGAAAAGAGGTAGAAGCAATATTAGGAAAGCCATCAGATGTAGAACTGTATTCGTACTCAGAAACCGAGGACGACTTGACAGAGGTTTGGCATTATGATGAATTAGAATTTTCTCTTTCCTTTGATGATGCAGACGATTGGAAAATGATAATGATAGCAGATAGCAACGATAATCATACACTAAATGATAACTATATTTTAGGTAAAACTTTTGAAGAAGTTGTAGCCATCTTAGAAGAGTTGAAGCTGACCAATTTTGATATTGACGAAGTCGATGATGAAGGAAAAGTAATTAAGATAGAAGAAAAATCGTTGAACATTTGGTTTGATAAAAATCAAGCAAGTGAAATTCAATGGGGTCCATTGTGGAGTGATGAAGATGCACCAATTTTTCCCTAGATAATATGGCGGCTAATTCTTTTGGAACAATATTTACATTAACTACTTTTGGAGAGTCACATGGTGCAGCACTCGGAGGAGTAATTGACGGTTGCCCTGCTGGAATAGAATTGGATTTAGATGCGATAAATGAACAGCTGCAGAGGCGAAAGCCCGGTCAAAGTAAAATCGTCACTCAACGAAAAGAAGAAGATCAGGTAGAGTTTCTTTCGGGTATTTTTGAAGGAAAGACAACAGGAACTTCTATAGGTTTCTTAATTAGAAATACCAATCAAAAGTCAAAGGACTATTCGCATTTAAAAGATACTTACAGACCTTCTCATGCAGACTATACCTATCAAGAAAAATTTGGGCATAGAGATTATAGAGGAGGTGGGAGAAGCAGTGCCCGAGAAACAGCTTGTAGAGTCGTGGGAGGAGCAATAGCGTTGCAGATTCTCAATCAGCTAAATATAACAGTGAATTCCTTTGTCAAATCTGTAGGAAATATATCTGTGGACAAATCCTATCAAGAATTAGATTTGCTAGAAATAGACCGTACTATTGTTAGATGTCCCGATATAGATGTCGCAAAAAAAATGATAAGTTATATTGATTCTATTAGAAAAGAAGGAGACACCGTAGGCGGAGTTATTCAATGTGTTATCGAAGGGTGCCCAGTCGGATTAGGAGAGCCCGTTTTTGATAAATTGCATGCAGCTTTGGGCAAAGCTATGTTGAGTATCAATGCTGTAAAAGGATTTGAAATTGGATCAGGATTTGACGGAGCTAAGATGAAAGGATCATCTCATAATGATGTGTTTATAGCAACTAAGAATGGAATGAAAACACGTTCTAATAATAGTGGGGGGGTGCAAGGAGGTATTAGCAACGGGGAAGATATATTCTTTAATGTAGCTTTTAAACCTGTAGCTACAATAATGAAGGATCAAAATACTGTCGATGCTGATGGAAATCCAATTGTATTGAAAGGAAGAGGAAGACACGACCCTTGTGTTTTGCCAAGAGCAGTGCCAATAGTGGATGCTATGTCTGCAATGGTTATATTAGATTTTTATTTGCTAAATAAAACCATTCGTATATGATGTTTGGTCGGAAATAGATAAATCTTAAGCAAATGCATTTTAGAGATGCCTTTATAGTTTATTAACAATATTAAAATTATTAAAACAGATTTATTACATTTGTAAATAAGATAATTTATAAGCAATTAAAACTAAATTAAAATGGGTTATTACAAAACAATTGACGGAGTAAAATACGATGGAGAATTATTAGAATTAGCAGAAAAGTTAACTTCTGGAGCTGGAGATGGGAGACTTTCTAAAGCAGATGCTGCTGAGATTTTAGAAGCTGTTAAAGATGGTAATTCTTATACTGATATAGAAAAAGGAACAGTTAAGTACATTAGAGAAAACTATAAATGGACTGACGCTGCAGATGAGTGGTTTAGATCAGAAATCAGAAAATGGGCAGCTACTAAATAATTAGCGCTTATTTACAATACTTAAGTCGTTGTCCTGTTTACAGAATAACGACTTTTTTTTGTGAATAAGAATCCAAATGAATACTACCATTGTAAGATATAAAATAGTCCATAATGAATGAAATTGGTTTATTGTTTTCATTGCTCATTTTTAGAGCGTTCTAGTTTTATCAATCATCCTTAAACATCATGATTAAAATTGTTAGAAAGTTTTTTAGCCACAAAGCACGTTCACGTCAATACATTTATTAATTTTACAACACTTAAAAAAATAAAAGAATAAAAATTATATATAATGAGCGTTTTAGTAAATAAAGATTCAAAAGTAATCGTACAAGGATTCACAGGTGGAGAAGGTACTTTCCATGCAGGTCAAATGATTGAATATGGAACGAATGTAGTAGGTGGTGTAACTCCTGGAAAAGGAGGGCAAACACACCTAGATAGACCCGTTTTTAATACCGTAGCAGAAGCCGTAGAAAAAGCAGGAGCCGATGTTTCTATTTTGTTTGTACCACCAGCATTTGCTGCAGATGCTATAATGGAAGCTGCAGAAGGAGGAATCAAAACGATCGTTTGTATTACAGAAGGAATACCTGTAAAAGATATGATTCTTGTTAAAGAATACCTTACAGATAAAGATTGTACACTTATTGGACCTAACTGTCCTGGTGTTATGACCGCTGGAGAAGCTAAAGTTGGTATTATGCCAGGATTTATTTTCAATCCTGGAAGAATTGGTATCGTTTCTAAATCAGGAACTTTAACCTACGAAGCTGTTGATCAAATTACCAAAGTTGGTTTAGGTCAATCTACTGCTATCGGTATTGGAGGAGATCCTATCATCGGAACTACGACAAAAGATGCAGTGAAATTATTAATGGAAGATCCAGATACGGATGGAATCATTATGATTGGAGAAATAGGAGGAAACTTAGAAGCAGAAGCTGGAAAATGGATAAAAGCACACGGAACTAAACCCGTAGTAGCCTTTATTGCAGGTGAAACTGCACCGGCAGGAAGAACAATGGGGCACGCAGGTGCTATAGTTGGTGGTCACGATGATACTGCAGCAGCTAAGAAAGCTATTCTAAGAGAATGCGGTGTACACGTGGTAGATTCTCCAGCAGAAATAGGAATAAAAATGGCAGAAGTATTAGGAGTTACGGCTTAATATTAGTTCAGTTTAATAAAATTTAAAAATGCTACTCAAATAGAGTAGCATTTTTTTTGAAATCAAAATTAGGGTTTACACCTTAAATACTCGTACATTTGAGAAAATCTAACGAATGAATTATTTATCAGTAGAGAATATCTCTAAAAACTATGCCGACAAAGTGCTTTTTGACTCCATTTCATTTGGAATAGATCAAGGACAAAAAATAGCTTTGGTAGCAAGAAATGGAAGTGGAAAAACGAGTTTGCTTAATTGTCTATTGGGGTTTGATGTTCCAGATTCTGGTAACATCGTTTTTAGAAAAGAAATAAAAGTAGGTTATCTAAAACAAGAAGAAAACTTTGATGGCGAATTATCCATCTTAGATACCGTTTTTGAAACCAACAATAAAGTATTAAATCTTATAAAAGAATACGAACTTTGTTTAAACGACCCCGATAAACAAGAGCGTAGTATGGAAATATTCGAAGAAATTAGTGACCTAGATGCTTGGAATACCGAAAATGAAATCAGAGAAATCCTTGCCAAACTTGAGTTGCATGATATGCGACAAAAAGTTAAACTACTATCTGGTGGTCAAAAACGGAGATTGGCACTAGCAAAAGTACTGATTGAGCACCCAGATGTGTTGGTTTTGGATGAACCTACCAATCACCTTGATTTGGATATGATAGAATGGTTAGAAGGATACATATCTCAATCTTCAATTACCCTATTTATGGTTACTCACGATCGTTATTTTTTAGAACGTGTCTGCGATGAAATATTTGAATTAGATAATGGAAACCTATATAAATATAGAGGAAGTTATTCCTATTATCTCGAAAAGAGAGAGGAACGATACGCCAACGAACAACAAGTAATAGATAAAGCAAAAAATTTATTCAAAAAAGAATTGGATTGGATGCGAAGACAACCCAAAGCAAGAGGTACAAAGTCTAAAGCTAGACAAGAAGCATTTTATGATGTGAAAAAAGTAGCTCACCAAAACATTGATGAAAAAGAAGTCTCTATTAATGTAAAAATGGAACGTTTGGGAGGAAAGATTTTAGAACTTCATAATGTGTCCAAGTCATTTGATGACAAAGTAATCCTCGATAAATTCTCATATACATTTAAGCGAAAAGAACGTGTAGGGCTTGTTGGTGCTAATGGTGCAGGGAAATCTACGTTGCTTAATTTGATAACAGAAAACATGAAACCTGATACTGGTAAGATTGTAACGGGAGAAACTATTGTGTATGGATATTATCACCAATCTGGATTGCAATTAAAAGAAGACAAAAGAGTAGTAGATGTAATTAAAGATATTGCAGAATATTTACCAATGGCAGGAGGTAAGAAATTGACAGCAACCCAGTTGTTAGATAAATTTTTGTTCCCACCTAAAACTCACTACCTTAATGTATCTAAACTAAGTGGAGGCGAGCGAAAACGACTTTATTTGTTAACCATTTTGATGAAAAACCCCAATTTTTTAATCCTAGATGAGCCGACTAATGATTTAGATATTTTTACACTGCAAGTATTAGAAGATTATTTAGTTAGTTTTCAAGGTTGCTTGATTGTGGTTACACATGATAGGTATTTTATGAATAAAATCGTAGATCATTTATTCGTATTAGATGGCGAAGGAGGTATTGATGATGTGATTGGTAATTATCAAAAATACAGAGAATTTAAAAAAGAAAGAGAAGCTGCCAAAAGAAAAGAATCGAAAGTGAAAAATAAAGTTTTAGCTTCTTCATCAAAAGATACTAAAGTGAAAATTAAGAAGAAACTTTCGTACAATGAGCAATATGAGTTTACTGCATTGGATAAAGAAATCCCAGAATTAGAAACCAAGAAAAATGAGCTATCGGCTAAATTAAATGCTTCTGGTGTAGCGTATGAAGAAGTAAAAAAAGTGTCGGCAGAGTTGACTAAATTAGTTGCAGAACTGGATAAAAAGACCGAGCGTTGGATGGAGTTGGCAGAGTTTGCTTAGAAATGAGGATAAATACGCACAGAAATTAAACAGCCGGAATCATCCATTTAAAGTTATATTTAGTAGAGGGTATTTCTATTCGTTCTGCTATGCGAAGCATTATCTTGGGCATTCTTAATAGATAATCTCGTGCTTTTTGCGCTTCATCTGTAAGTCCTCTAATTTTGTCAACCTCCCAAATGGTGTTTAATTTCTTAATTATTTCAATGTAATCAAAATTTGTATAAACTCCAAGCCGTTGAGCAGCGGTTGCAAATTTGTCAAATAAATCACCTTGTTTTCCCTGAGATTCTCGTAGGTGCATCGCAGGCATTACAATCTTGTACTTTAACATATCTCGATAGGCTATCATCATTTCACTGGGGTCTAGTTTGAAAATTTCTTTAACGAAATGCGTGTAGGCGATGTGGTGTCGCATTTCATCACCAGCAATAGTTTGAGTCATTTTTGCTAATGCTTTGTGCCCATTCTTTTTAGCTAGTTTTGAAACATTTAGATGAGAAATGTAAGTAGCCAATTCCTGAAATGAGGTGTAAACAAAGTTTTTATACGGATCTCTAGCAGTGCCAAGGTCAAAGCCATCTGCGATGAGGTGTTGGGTAGAGATATCCACTTCACGCATATTTACTCGCCCCGACAAATAAAGATATCTGTTCAGTACATTACCATGGTTTTTTTCCTCCGAAGTCCATGCTCTAATCCATTTTGCCCAACCATTATCGGGAGATTGAGAAATTCCATCAATATTGATTAACCAAGATTCATAAGTTGGTAAAGCTTCTTCTGTTATAGTATCCCCAACTAAAACAGCCCAAAAGTCATCATCGAGATCTTTAGATAGCTCTTGAATCTCTTTGATTTCTTCAATAAATGAATCTTTCTGAGAATTGGGTAGAAAGTCTGAAGGTTGCCAAATATTCTCTGGTTTAATTAGAAATTTGACCATAAATTGATCAATTTGTTTTTCTAAAGTTTGCATCACTTCAAATCTGATGTTTTTGATTGTAGTAGATTTATCGGACATTTTATGTGTGTGTAAATTTTAAACGAAATTACATCCTATTTTTTGAAATAGAACCTAAAATGTTGCTATTTATCATTTTTATTCAACGAAATGAATTAGAAGAAGGCTTCATAAGAGTAAATAAAGTTCTTGCAGAAATGCCTTAAATAAAGTTTATTAATAATCGAACACTATTTAAATAAATAGTAATTTTGAGAATCAAATTAATAAAACAAAATTATTGCAATGTCAAAGAAGAAACCAAGCGTTATAACAGCGAAATCAGAAAAGTTTTTAGAAAAATATTTAAACAATGCTTCTCCCACAGGTTTTGAAGCAGAAGGACAAAAAATGTGGCTAAAATATATAACCCCGTATATAGATGAACATATTGTGGATACCTACGGAACTGTTGTAGGGGTAATCAATCCAAAGGCAAAATACAAAGTTGTAATTGAGGCTCATGCTGATGAAATCAGTTATTTTGTACATTATATTACTAAAGAAGGATTTATTTATTTGCGTAGAAATGGAGGTTCGGATCATCAGATTGCTCCCTCTAAGCGAGTTAATATTCATACAGATAAAGGAATGGTAAAAGCTGTTTTTGGATGGCCGGCTATTCATACCAGAGGAGGGAAAACTGAAAAGCCACCAAAGATGGATAATATCTTTTTAGACTGTGGTTGTGAATCAGCTAAAGAAGTTGAAGAGCTTGGTATACACGTAGGGTGCGTGGTTACGTATGATGATGAATTTATGATTTTGAATAAAAGAAATTATGTAGGTCGTGCATTGGACAATAGAATGGGAGGTTTTGTTATTGCTGAAGTAGCTCGTTTATTGAAAAAGAATAAAGTGAAATTACCATTTGGATTATATATTACCAATGCTGTACAAGAGGAAATAGGATTAAGAGGAGCTCAAATGATAGCCGAAAGAATTCAGCCCGATGTTGCTATTATTACAGATGTTTGTCATGACACCAATACACCTATGATTAGCAAAATTGATCAAGGAGATTTGTCTATTGGGAAAGGTCCTGTATTGAGTTATGGTCCAGCTGTGCAGAATAATTTATTGAAATTTGGAATAGATGTAGCTAAAAAAGAAGGAATTCCCTTTCAAAGGTTAGCAGCAAGTAGAGCCACCGGTACAGATACTGATGCTTTTGCATATAGTAATAAAGGAGTCGCTTCAATGCTTATTTCAATGCCGCTAAGGTATATGCACACTACTGTTGAGACGTGTAGTAAAGAAGATATAGAAAATGTTATTCGATTGATTTATAATATGTTGTTGAATCTTAAAAGCGGACAAGATTTTAGGTATTTAAAATAAGGATAAAATTGTCGATGTATTAAAACAATTATTTTACATTTGCAATCCCAAATCAAAATGGAAGTTTTGATGATACCCAGGTGGCGGAATTGGTAGACGCGCACGCTTGAGGGGCGTGTGTCGCAAGACGTGTGAGTTCGACTCTCATCCTGGGTACTTTTATGAATATAAAAATGCTTGCTTGTGGGCTTCCACCTCGAGCTTGAAGAAAATCCTTAAGCACTTGTGTTTGAGGATTTTCGTTTTTACAATGTGTTATAAAAATTAACGCAAAAATTATGAAAACAAAATGATTTATTGGACTATTTTATATCGGTCAATGCTATTAAACATTCACACCAAAAAAGTAACCGATAAGAGAGGTTAATCCCATAGCTATTGTGCCCCAAAAGGTAATTCGAAGAACAGCTTTTGAAACACTTGATCCTCCCGTTTTAGCCGATATTATTCCTAGAACAATAAGAAATACGATAGAAAAACCATATAGTGAATATACGAGGTTGTGAAGAGGCATTAACATAACGACTATCAAAGGTAGTGCACCGCCAATAGTAAATGCTATCCCAGAAGAAAAAGCAGCTTGAAGGGAATTAGCTTCATTGATGTCGTTTATACCTAGTTCGTCCCGAACATGAGTCCCCAATGCATCAAACTCAGTTAGTTCTTTAGCTACAATTAGTGCTGTTTCTTTTTTTAAGCCTCTATTTTCATAAATTTTAGCCAGCATTTTCAGCTCTAACTCAGGCATTTCTTCTAGTTCTAATCGTTCTCGTTCAATGTCTGCTTTCTCTACATCTGTTTGCGAACTTACAGATACATATTCACCAGCTGCCATAGATAACGCACCAGCAACTAAGCCTGCTACGGTGGCAAGTATTACTGGGGCTACAGTTGAGCTCGCACTTGCTACACCTATCGCAATACTTGCAGTAGATAATATGCCATCGTTTGCTCCTAAAACAGCAGCTCTCAGCCAATTGCTCTTGTGAATGTAGTGATTTTCTAGGTAATCTGATTCGCTCATTTAAAATTAAATTTATATATGGAAATACAAATGTACAGAACACCAATCATAACTTGATCAAATTTTTGATGGATTTATAAGAAGACCAAATAAAACTTTTTTTGGGGCAGGGCTAAATAATCTATATTCTTTATTAATTTGTCTATCGAAGGCAAATCGGCTATCTATTTTCGAACATAAATATGCGTAAAACAATCAAAACATTCTTCTTTTAGAATAAGTGTATCTGCTCCTATAAATTCAAAATAATGTGGTGTCGTACCAACTTTGCTAAATTTTCCAATAGTGTATTTTATCAAGTATTCATCCTCAGATGAAAATATGGTTTGTCCTTTTTCAAATTTGAATTTCATTTTGTTAACCCTTTTACCATCTCTATGTTTTTTGAATATTCCATTTTTTTTGTATTCGATTTCGATTATATAGTTCTCTGTATTTGGAGATGTAGTTTGATTGGTCAACCCTCCATTGGACGATACCCAGACCCACTCTCCAAATAAATTGTTTAAACCTTCTTTTGGAATCGGTATATCTTTTTTACAAGAATATAGCGTAAGTAAAGCGATAAATGTTGTTAGCATTTTGTTTAGCATTGTATTAATATTTGGGTTATTAATGGTATTGGTTTGTTTAAAATTTGTGTGCAACAACTAAGTTAACCATATTTTGACGATTTAAACTTTATTTTGCAGATATACGCAAATTGTCAAAACAACCTATTGGCATAAGATTTGAAAATTGAACAATACTACTTAGGTGTATTATATATTAATTCATTGTATATCAGCGTAAAAGTAGTATTGATTATTGAGTGACTAAATTTTTTAGAATTCATTTAATGACATTTTGACCTAAATATAAAATAATGAGTGACTTTTTTTCAGAAAGTGATAATGTAGTTTTCACTGAAGTAATAGACGACAATACCGAATTTATTCCACTGCTTTCTCCAGAGGATGAAGAAAAAATGGAGAATGAAATTGTACCAAAAGAATTGGCTATTTTGCCTTTGAGAAATAATGTTTTATTTCCTGGTGTAGTGATGCCTATAACGTTAGGAAGGGATAAATCTATCAAATTGGTGCAAGATGCCTACAATAACAAAAAAATGATAGCGGTTGTATCGCAAACAGATTCTTCTATCGAAGAGCCTTTATACAATCAGTTAAACAATATTGGTACCGTAGCACAAGTGCTTCGATTGTTAAAAATGCCCGATGGTACTTCTACTGCTATTATACAAGGCAAAAAAAGATGCAAGTTACTTTCATGTATTTCTGAAGATCCATACATTGTAGCTAAAGTAGAAACATTTCAAGATGAAAGAAAACTAGAAATGGACAATAGAATGCACGCTTTATTTGAGTCAATAAAAGATTTGGCACTAAAAATAATCAAGCATTCACCAAACATTCCTTCGGAGTCTTCTTTTGCAATTAAGAATATAGAAAGTCCTAATTTTATGGTGAATTTCGTTTCGTCTCATATGCAAGCTGCTGTTAAGGATAAACAATCTTTGCTTGAGGTAAAAGATTTAGCAACTCGAGCTGAACATTTACTGAAGCACTTGACCAAAGAGTGGCAAATGTTGGAGCTTAAAAACGATATCCAATCCAAGGTGAAAGTGGATTTGGATAAGCAACAAAGAGATTATTTTTTGCAGCAGCAAATGAAAGAAATCCAAAATGAATTGGGAGAAAATCCCGGTCAGCAAGAGGTAGCAGAAATGCGTAAGAAAGCCAAAAAGAAAAAGTGGAAAACTAAAGTTGCTGATACATTTAATAAAGAATTGGATAAACTGAGCCGCATGAATCCTCAAGGGGCAGAGTATGGAGTACAATTAAATTACTTGCAAGTGCTTATTGATTTGCCATGGGGAGAATACACAGTAGATAAATTTGACTTAAAAAGAGCGCAAAAGATATTGGATCGAGATCACTTTGGATTAGAAAAAGTAAAAGAAAGAATCATTGAATATCTAGCTGTATTGAAATTAAAAGGAGATATGAAATCTCCGATATTGTGTTTATACGGACCTCCTGGTGTAGGTAAAACTTCGCTAGGTAAATCCATAGCAGAATCCATTGGACGTAAGTATGTGCGAGTATCTTTAGGAGGCTTGCATGATGAGTCTGAGATTAGAGGGCATCGTAAGACCTATATTGGAGCAATGCCTGGAAGAATTATAAAAAATATCAAAAAAGCGGCATCCGATAATCCAGTTTTTGTGTTAGATGAAATAGATAAAGTCGGAAAAAGTCATGCAGGAGATCCATCGTCTGCATTGTTAGAAGTGTTAGACCCTGAGCAAAATGCTGCATTTAATGACAATTATGTTGAGCTAGATTATGATTTGTCTAAAGTTATGTTTATCGCTACAGCTAATGATTTATCAACCATACAGCCTGCGCTTAGAGACCGAATGGAAATCATTGAAGTAAATGGATATACGGTAGAAGAAAAAGTAGAGATAGCCAAAAAACATTTGCTCCCCAAACAATTAAAAGATCACGGGATTAAATCTGATGTATTTTCTATTTCTCCTAAAGTACTAGAAAAAATAGTAGAAGAATATACCAATGAAAGCGGAGTGCGTGGTTTGGAAAAAAGAATAGCAAAAGTAGTTCGATACAGAGCTAAGCAAATAGCTTTAGAAGAAACGTTTGAAAAAGCAATAAAAATTACTCATTTAGAAGAAATTTACGGACCTTCTTACGAACGAAATAAATACGAAACCAATGATGTGACTGGAGTCGTTACTGGTTTGGCTTGGACTCGAACTGGAGGAGATATTTTGTTTATAGAAAGTTCTAAAACCAAAGGAAAAGGAAAATTAACTTTAACAGGTAACTTAGGAGACGTAATGAAAGAGTCGGCTATTATCGCAAAGGAATTTTTAAAAGCTCATGCAGATTATATAGGTTTAAAACAAGAAGATTTTGATAGTACCGATATACATATTCACGTACCCGAAGGTGCTACTCCCAAAGATGGACCTTCTGCGGGGATTACCATGATTACCGCCATAGCTTCGTTGCTCACCGATAGAAAAGTGAAAAAATACTTAGCTATGACTGGGGAAATTACGCTTAGAGGTCAAGTATTGCCAGTAGGAGGAATTAAAGAGAAAATATTAGCAGCAAAAAGAGCCAATATAAAAGAAATAATTTTGTGTGCAAAAAATGAAAAGGACATTAAAGATATCAATGCAAAATATCTAGAAGGGATGACCTTTCATTATGTAAAAGAAATGCGTGAGGTTTTGGATCTTGCTTTATTAAAAAAATAATGAGATTTAATAAGGGCGATAAGGTGAGCTTCCTCAATGATGTTGGCACAGGCATTGTTTTAGAAGAATTGAGCGACTATACGGTACTCATAGAAACCGAAGATGGTTTTGATGTGAAGTATAAAAAGTCTGAATTGATATTGGCACGTTCTGAGGCCGATTATAAGCTCGAAGGATTGGAGCATGTCATTGCTGTGAAGGAAAAAATAGAACTTGAAAACAAGCAGAAAAAACACAAAAAATTTGACCAGAAATTCAATCATGTGGATAAAATGTCAAATAGAAATGGAGTAGTAGAAGTGGATTTACATATCGAAAATCTTATTGACAGTCACCATGGTATGGGCAATGCGCAAATACTACAAGTGCAAATGGCTAATTTTATTCGAGAAATCAACTCGGCTATATATAGGAAAGCACATAAACTAATAGTTATACATGGAGTAGGAGAGGGGACTTTGAAAGCCGAAATACGATCTGAGCTCTATCGCCATTATCCAAACTGCGAATATCACGATGCGTCTTATCAATTATATGGTTATGGAGCTACTGAAATTATTCTTCATTCTTCAACCTAACATCTAGCGTCATTGTTGTTTTGATGATAGCAGAAGGCTCTGTAAATGCTTTGTCAAAAACCATTTTAGCATAGGTGTTAAAGTTTCCTGCGTGTATAAATTGATCTATGATTGCATCCTTGTTTGGATCTAAACTTAACGTACTTCCTGGCTGAGGAGCAATGTTTAAAGCTTCTCCTATTTTTACGGCATTGTAATTTGCAGAAGGATTGTTTGGGTTGTATAAAACAAAGTCAGCTTCATCAGAAACACTTAAGTCACATAAATAGACCTCTACAGATTCAATCATTTCAAAACTACAATCCGGTATGTTTGTCAATACCATAGTCAAGTCCTTGATGTGCATTTCCTCAGCTAAATGAGCAAAAGGATTGGGGTTTTCAGTAGGTATGAAAGCTTGGTAATCTATGGTAGTGCCAGGTATGTTAGCACAAGTAGCCCAATTTGGAATCCAGCTAAATTGGTCGTTGGGTATTTCTAAAAAAATATCTTGTTCAATTTCAAATTGAGTTTCTTCAAAGTCAACATTATTTCCATGAAGTTGAGCTATTTTTTTTTCTTTGTTACACCCTAAAGTGATAAAAGCTATTCCGAGTACTAAAAAAGTTAATTTACGCATGTTGTATTGTGTTTAGGTGCTCTAAAATTAATAAAAATTTATTTAATAACAGAAAAAACTTTTCAAAGCTCTTGGGCAACTATTAATTATTTTGTAAGTTTATAGCATATAAGGTCAACAAATTGAGTGTAATTGCTAAATTAAATATCGGTGCTGCAAAGACTAAAACTAATAAGTCTGCAACTTTTGAAGTATATCACAATACTGCAGAAGCTGAAATTATAGCGGGTTGCAAAAAAGGCAAGAGAAAGTATCAAGATAAACTCTATAATCAATACAGCGGAGCTATGTTAGGAGTAGCGATGCGTTATTGTAGCAACAAAACAGAGGCAGAAGATGCCTTGCAAGAAGCTTTTTTAAAGATTTTTAAAAACATTCCAAAGTTTGAAGGGCAACGTGAAGGTTCATTAACAGCTTGGATCAAGACCATAGTAGTGAATACTTCGCTTTCGCTAAATAGAAAAAATAAAAAACACAACTATACCGAGGATGTTGATGATTACAGAATAGCAGATGAGAATGCCGTAGTGTTTTTTATGAGCGATGATCAAGATCAAAAAGTAAGACAACAACAAATATTAAGCGCTGTTCAAAGTTTGCCAACTGGCTATAGGACTGTATTTAACTTATATATAATGGAAGGCTATACGCATGGTGAAATTTCTGAAATTCTTGATATATCAGAAAATACATCCAAATCTCAGCTTTCTAAAGCTAGAAAACATTTAAAAAACGTATTAGGATACAATAAATAATGAATACCGAATTTGACAACATAATTAAATCACAACTCTCGCAAGTAAAAGTAACCCCTTCTGTAGGTTTAACTAAAACTATGGGCTTAAAATTGTTTTTGCAAAATGTAAAAGTATTTCATAAACTGAAAGCATTCTTTTTGATTGGAACAGTTACTGCTATCGGTACTGTTGCTTGGTATTCTAGTGCTCGTTTAGAAACGATTGACAACAATATTACCCAAGTAGAAGAACAAAATATGATTGATACTCCAATCGAAATTAATGATAACATAAATGCTGCTAAGTCTCATATAGATCAAAAAAACGGTGGCATATCTACTGATATGGTAACAGTTGCAGGAGTGAATAGTGTAAAAAAGGGTAACAAAAAAACAGAAGAGCTTCATTCAAAGCCTGTAGAAGCAGTACTTAAACAAAACAAAAGAAACCAACAACTGAGTAAAGTTTCACGAATAAATCATTCTACTTCTAAAATCATAAGTAAGAAGGGTAGCGTCTTCAATAGGACGCATAAAAAAGACAATAAAATCGATTCTGATTTTGAAAGAGAATTAAATCAAGAATTGCTTGTAACTGAAACTACAAAACAGGAATATGAAGAAGAAAAAGTCTGTATCTTAGCGGTGCGTGAAGCAAATTTACGAACATCAAATCAATTAGGAACAACCCCCATTATGGTTCAGTTGCCAGAAACTAAAACTATAAAAACTATCGTGAAACAGTTTTCAATTGATGCATATGGTTCTTTTTATGGACATTCAGAAATCGACAATAGTATAGAAAACGATAGGTATAGTCCTTATCCTGGGGATTTTTATAAAGAAACAGACGCTATTGCAATGCAAAACGCTATGGGGTTGAATATCAACTATAGTGTAGGGACTGACTTGATTCGTTTTAAAATGACAACAGGCATTAATAATACTACGATTAGAGATGCAAAAGCAGTCTATAAACATTATGAAATAACAGACCCAAAAATGCTAGAATTCCTTAATTTAGAGGATGTATCTTGGGTTAATGCTTATGGAGAAGATTCATGTATTTTTTGTATGTATGCCAAGCATACCGAAGTATTTGATTCTGAAATGAAAGCAGAATATAATAGGTACTCTTATTTGAACCTACCTCTAAAAATAGGAGGCGAATTAGATTTTAAATATGTGTCATTTTCTGCTCAAGTAGGAATGCAATACAGTCAGTTGACAAGTGTTAAAGGTATCGGTTTGACCGACAGAGCTATAAATGCTAGAGAAAAGTTTTATTTTTGGAATGAGCTACAAGTAAAAGCGTTGCAAGAAGAAAATCAAATGATTCGCACTAATTATTTGTCGTTTATTGGAAGTGCTGAAGCTAGAGTCCGTTTGACTTCTAAATTTGACCTTATGGGCGGATACTCTTTTGTGAAATCTGTTGATGCTATTACTAATGATGAATACATCGTATCTAAAAAACTAAAGTACTCTCAATTTAAAGCAGGAATCACGTATTACCCATATAGAAATGAATTGAATCCAATGTATTAGGAATAGATAGAAAGATTTTTTGGATTAGTATCAGAAAATAAAAAGCCTATTTTTCTTTCTTGGCTTCTAAAATTAATGCTTTAACAGCATCTTCATCTTTTAATATAGGGAAATACCCTCCTTTTCCTAAATCAGATATTTCAAGTAGAATCTCCTTCTCCTCTTTATTGTTGGTATTGACCAAGTAATGAAATGTACTTACATTTACCCCTTTGGCAACATTGTTCTTTATCAACTCTCGTTCCACTTCTTTAAGTTTAAAAGCTCCATCAGTAGCAATTACAATTCTGTTGTTCCCCTCATTCTCCCAGTGTTTGTCGCAAGCATCGTAGGCTTTTGTTAGCCCTTTTTCAAAATCTGTCCCAGCTTTGGTTTGAATTTGATTAATTTTAGCTTTTAATTTGTCTTTATTCTTGCTGCCATAGGATTCAAAAATAACTTTCGGACTACCGGAGTACGTTATCACAGTTATATGATCTTCATCTCGGAGAATGTCTATAAAATGGTTGATAGAAGATTGTAGGCGTTTTAACTTACCGTTCTTACGCATAGAACCAGAAATATCTAATAATAACACAATGTTGTTGGTCTTTGCTCCTTCCAAAGTGTTGATGTCATCTTGCACAAAGTTTTCTTTTACTTCCTCTTCGACTACTTCTTTAATCTGAGGTTCTTCAGTCGTCTTTATTTTTTTGACAACCTCATAGGGTATCACTTCAGTTAATATCTTTAAAACCGGAAATCTTGAGCGAGAAACAAACTCATTATAATCATAAACTAGACCAATGTCTAGGTCGTTAAACGATTCTATAAGATCTTCCATTTCGCTAATGTGCACGTGTTTTTCTTTATTTGCTAAATCTTTACCGTAATTAAAGATATTCCGAACTCCATAATTTGGAGATTGTAAATCATTTTCTGATGGATTTTGATAGTTAATTACCTTGTTGAATATCAGTGTTGTAGCTATCTTTTCAGAATTGAGCATCTTTGTAGCTACTTGATGACCGAAATAATCCTGATAACCATACATAGCCATATCGTCTTCTCTAGTTTCTGCTTCGTTTTCAAAGTTGAAAAACGCATCTTTGGCCTTTTTATAATGCTCTATTGCTGCATTTATTTTGGTAGGATTATCAGAATCTGATGCTTGAATTAATGCTTTGGACGCTAGCACAATCCGTTTGGAGCGTAGAATGTCGAATGGTAAATGCGACTCGTTAAATAATTCTGCACTCAATGAAGAGGCAGTACGAATATCTGCTTTTAGGGTAGTAATTAATTTTTGGTATTGACTTAAGTTGTCAAACAATGCAATAATGTTTTCTTCCTTCTTGTAAAAGCCCGCATCTAACGTTAATCCTTCAAAATACTGAATAATGTTATATAATTCATCAAAATGGTTTTGAAAAGTAAGCAACTCCAGTTTGAGCTCTATCTTAGCTTCGTTTTCGAGTTTTTCAATGTTTTTAGAAAGCTTGATTTGAGCCAACTGTCGGCTGGCTGGATTTATTTTTAAGTTGCATTTAGACGAAGAGTGCAGGCATTTCAGCTCAAATTCAGGTCCAGATTTGGGCTTAGAAGATGACGCTAACTCCATGTTTAGTTCAATATTAAAATCCTTTACAGAATAATGACTCGCAGAAATATATGCATTGCATTGATTTAGATAATCCACATATTGATTGATTACTTTCTTAGTGAAATTAGTCTGTCCAATACCAATATTGGATGCGAAAAAGAGTAGTATAACTATATATTTAGTCATAAAAGTAAAGATTATCAAGTATAAAAGTAATTTATAATTAACAAAGGGCAAAATTCCTACCAATAAATTACCTTTGTATTTTAATTATGAAAAACTTTTCAGAAAAACAATTACAAGATATTCTTAAGATCTTAAGAGGAGGCAATCAATTTAAAGCCATTAAATACATAATGGATCATTCTGATATGGATTTGAAAAAAGCCAATAAATTGGCGGTAACGATATCCAAAAGAATGCGACTTTCGTTTGAAGATTTAACAAGCGAAGAAGCAAAAAAGATTGATATTTTGATTTTAAATAATGAATCTGAAAAAGGGATTAATTTAATTAAACAATACATGTTTCTCGGACATGAGGATGCTACGATAGCTTTCTATCAGAGAAGCGAACAATTAGGAATAACTAAAGAAATTTAAAATGAGGGTAGATATTAAACAAATAAACGAGGTTATAAAAGATTACTTTAATCATAACACAGAAATAGAAAAAGTACCTGTCAAGAAATTGATGCCTTCATTTATTAAAGCTGGAATTTTTGACAAAGACAAAAGAAAAGGTTTGCCTATTCGTAATGTCCTCAAGGAATTGGATCGTGAGGATGCCTTAGCAACCGTACCTACAGTATATGCAGACCGAAATGAAGAGGCAACCTACTGGTATTTTATCAAACCAGGCATTGATCACGCTATCTTTTCGCAAGAAAAGCAACCTACCAAACGACAGTTGGCAAAAAAACGAGAAGAAGAAAGCGATAGCAAATATATCCTTGATTTATGTGATGAAGCTTTGGATATGAAAGGGGCAAGACAGCACACATTTGAATTTCTATTAGGAGATTACCATAAAGATGGGTTGACAAGGACAATGCTAATTTTAGATTTGTATTATCCTAAATTAAATCTAGTGATTGAGCTTAGAGGAAAGGTGTACCAAGACACTTCTGAGCGTGAATCTGAAATAACCGTCAGTGGAGTAACCCGAGCAGAACAACGAAAAATATACAACCAAAGAAAGGTCGATGTCTTAGCAAAAGAAGAAGTGAATTATTTAGAAATCGAATATTATCTTTTTCAATTGGATAGTGAAAATAAAATTATAAGAAATCATGATGCCGACCTAAAAGTAGTGCAAGAAGCCTTGAGTGAATATATGACAATTAATAAGTAGTCAGGTAGGAAGTAAGTCCTTAAAAGCAAAGGCTGTTATAAATGTGTTTTTTTAAGTAGGTGTTTTCTAATACCAATAGTCAATTAAAATAACACTTCTACTTTTTTTATTATTATAAGCAGCTTTAATTTCAAAATTATTTTATATATTTGTAATCTATTCAAAACAGGGAAACTCAATCGAGTTTAACATTATTCAAAGAAAATATAATCTTAATACCTAATTTCACATATCATATATGTACGATATAAAACAATTAACAAGTAAAAAAATTGTTGAATTAAAAGAAGTAGCCAAAGAGTTAAATCTTACAAAGTTTGACAAATTAAAAAAACAAGATTTAATCTATAAAATATTAGATCAACAAGCGGTTAACGAAGCTAAGTCAGCTCCAAAAGAAAAGCCTAGAAGAAAGCCCGTTCAGAAAAAATCGGCACCAAAAAAAACTACGCCCAACAAAGAAACGACTTCTTCAGCATCTGAAGCAAAACAAAAAAGAGAACGCAAGCCAAAAGCTCCAAAAAAAGCGGGCACATCTAATGCTAAACAAGAAAAAGATTTATTTTCTGAGGTTGAAAACGAGAATAACAAAGATGCCAAAAACGTAACTTCTAATTCTCAAAATCAAAAAGGAACTACTAAGCGTCCACAACATAAGAATCAAAGGACTAGTAGAAATGACAACCAAAATGACAATCAGAGGAACAAAAGGTCTGATCATCAAAAAGGAAGTCAAAATCCTACTCAAAAAACGGATAATCAAAACGATAGCCAAAAAGGAAGTCAGAATGAGAATCAACGTGATGGCAATAGAAATCATCAAAATAAAAATCATCAGAATAAAAACAACAATAGAAATCAACAACAAAAGAAGGTGGATCCTGCTATAGAGCATGGTTACAATTTTGACGGTTTGGTTTATATGGAAGGTGTATTAGAATTGATGCAAGAAGGATATGGGTTTTTGAGATCTTCTGATTACAACTATTTATCCTCTCCAGATGATGTCTATGTACCACAAGGGCAAGTAAAAACTTATGGTTTAAAAACAGGAGATACAATCAAAGCTATGATTCGTCCTCCGAGAGAAGGTGAACGTTATTTTCCATTAATAAAAGTAGTAAGTGTAAACGGACGAGATCCAGAATGGATTAGAGATCGTGTTCCTTTTAAGTACTTAACACCGTTGTTTCCAGATGAAAAAATTCATCTTACTGGACATGCAAAAGAAACGATGAGCACTAGACTTATGGACATGTTTGCACCAATAGGAAAAGGGCAAAGAGGAATGATAGTAGCGCAACCAAAAACAGGTAAAACGGTTTTATTAAAAGAAGTTGCAAATGCTATATCTGAGAATCATCCTGAGATTTATTTGATTGTTTTATTAATCGATGAACGACCAGAAGAGGTTACAGATATGAAACGTTCTGTTAAAGCAGAAGTGGTAGCTTCTACATTTGATGAGCCAGCAGATAGACATGTAAAAGTAGCTAACATTGTGCTTGAAAAAGCAAAAAGAATGGTTGAATGCGGACATGATGTTTGTATTTTATTAGATAGTATTACGAGATTAGCAAGAGCATACAACACCGTTATGCCAGCATCTGGAAAAGTATTAACTGGAGGTGTGGACGCCAATGCGCTACAACGTCCAAAACGATTCTTTGGTGCTGCTCGAAAAATAGAAAATGGAGGTTCGCTTACTATACTAGCTACAGCGCTAACCGAAACAGGATCTAAGATGGATGAAGTTATCTTTGAAGAATTTAAAGGAACTGGAAATATGGAGCTGCAATTGGATCGTAAAATCTCAAGCAGAAGAATCTATCCAGCTATAGATATTCTTGCTTCAGGAACCAGAAGAGAAGATTTATTGATGCACAAAGAAATGCTTCAAAGAATATGGTTATTACGTAAATACCTTGCCGATATGAATCCAATAGAAGCAATGGAGTTTATGAAAGATAGAATGAAAGGAACAAAATCAAATGATGAATTTTTGATTTCGATGAATGGCTAAAACGATTTTAATACAATAAGCTAAAGGCACTCAGTATTCTTCAAATGGAATACTGAGTGCCTTTTTTTTTAATACACAATTATGAAATTACTCAGTAAACTACTAATTACATATCTAGTTTTTGTTAGCTCCTCAGCTTTTACCCAAAGCTACAAGCCTTTGTTAGATAATTTTAACGAATGGCATTTTACTACTTGTTATTCTGGTTGTCTTACAGACGTATATTACACGGATGGAGACACTATAGTGAATGGCACAACGTATAAAATTCTGGATGGTTTTCATTACATCTCTCGAACCTTCTTATTGAGAGAAGATACGAATGCTAGAACGGTTACAATGGGATTTGTGAATAGCAATAAATTGGATACATACTTATTATATGATTTCTCTCTAAACGTTGGAGATTCTATCGATATTCAAAATCCGGTAAGTCCATTTCCTGCTACACTGGGCTATTTTGTTGTCGATTCTATACTCATGCGCCCACTCGTAGATGGTATTGATTATAAGCATTTCTATTTATCGGCTCTAAATCCATCTACGGCCGTTTCGTCCGCTGTATGGATAGAGGGGGTTGGTAGTTTATCTTTGATAAATGCTCCAGGTGGGCTAAACGATATAAATGATGCAGGGCATTTGAGCTGCTTCTACAAAAACGGTATCTCTCACTATACTCAACTTGATAGTATTGGCGACTGTACACCTGTACAGGCATTAGGCAACATTGACTATAATATAAAATCTGATATAAACATTTACCCATTACCTACTTATGGTTCAATCAATATTGAAACGAGCTTTATTATGAAACAAATAGAGCTTTATGATATTAATGGTCAATTAGTTCAAAAGGAAACAATGAACACTAAAAAATACGCTATGAATAAAAACAATTCACTTCCTCAGGGTATCTATTTAGTCTGTATATTTGACAGCAAAGAGGGGAAACATTTCAAAAAGATAGTGATAGCACCAAATTAATAGTATTTTAGGATAGTCTCTTTTTTTAATCAAACATTAAATCAATCTTTAATCCTTGAAAACTTCAATGCCTTCAACATCAAATCGGGTAATGGTTTATTGGCTGGTCGTTTTGCTACATTGAGGTTGATACCTAATTTTTCAATAATTGGAATTTTATGAACTTCTATTAATTCAATTAACGTTCCGTCAGGATCTTCTATATAGGTACAGTGTACTTTTGTAGCTTCTCCCATGCTTAGCGCATCTTTAGTGTCGCAAGTAAAACCAAAACCTTTTTTCTCTAACTCGATTCCAAGCTCTGCCATTTCTCTAACATCGAATCCTAGGTGTACAAAACCTACGTCTCCCCATAGTCTTCCTTCGTATATCTTAGTTACACTTCTTTCAGACAGGTCTTGAACCAATTCTATATAACTTTTACCAGACAATTTGGTAAAACCTCCTCCAGAAGGTTGACTTTGTGATAATAATACCCTTCTATATGTTGCCTCTCCTCCAGGGACAAATTTCCAATCTTTAAAAACATCCGTTTCATCATATACAACCTCATCATATCCCAATATATCGGCATATAAAGTTTTTGCTTTTTCTATGTCACTTACTCCAATTGTACATCCTGCTACTCCACCAGTAACATGGTCATAATCTGTGTACCAATCAGAAGCTGGCACAACTTGAAATAAGTTTCCATCTAAATCATATACATAAAAGGTATCCCAGCCATTGGGCATTTGCTTAACGGTACTACAAATCTTTGCTCCATTTTTTTTGAAGAATTCGAAAGCAACTTTCACATCGGGTGCTTTTATCATTCCGATAAATATACCTAAATCGCCTAATTGTAATATCTTTTCTGATGGCTTGGCCTGAAATGATGTAGGACAAACAACTTCCATTGCGCAACCTCCTTTGAGGTTCATCACCATAGCGGCACGTTTGGTAATCGTTTTCCCTTTTGTGTAAATATCCATTAAAGGAGCTGGAGCTTCATCATTGAAAAAAGGTACGTTTAAGCCAAAAAACTTTCGATACCATTTCCAAGCATCCTCATGAGATGCTACTCCTACTCCCAGATGCTGTATTCCGTGGATTGTGTACATAGATGATAATTGTAATTTAATCTTTAATTCGTTCTGAGTATTGTCCTTTGATTGTATCCACTTTTATTTTATCGCCAATCCCTATAAATAATGGAACTCTAATTTCTGCTCCCGTATCAATGGTTGCGGGTTTCATTGTATTGGTCGCTGTGTCTCCTTTTATTCCAGGTTCGGTATAGGTAACTTCTGTATTTATAAACTGCGGCAATTCGACAACCAAAGGCTGCTCCTCTTCTGCGTGAAATATAATAGTTACGATAACTTCTTCTTTTAGAAATTCCTTTTTATCAATCAAATTAGGGCTAATATTTACTTGCTCATAATTTGAAGTATTCATAAATACATACTGCTCTCCATCTTTATATAAAAATTGATATTCTCTATTTTCTATTCTTATGATATCAATTTTATGCCCCGCAGAAAATGTTTTTTCTACGACTCTACCTGTTTCAATGTTTTTTAACTTAGTACGCACAAAGGCAGGTCCTTTTCCAGGTTTTACGTGTTGAAACTCTATTACCTGCACTAATTTTCCGTCTTGATTAAGACATACTCCTTTTTTTATATCTGATGTATTCGCCATTCTTATTTTTATATGTATAAGCCACAAATATAAGGAAATGCTTTTAGTTTCAATTAGTATTTAAGACAAATAAAAAAAGGGAAGTCTTATTGACTTCCCTTTTTTATTGTTTTTAATAAAATTTACTTAAAAAGCTCCATTCCGATTAGAATTAAACCACCAATTAAACAAGCAATAGCACCGAATATCATCATTTTAGCTTTACCTTCTATCTTGCCTATTACTTTATCTTCTGAGACTGTAGATACAATGAAAGGATTATCCGCTTCGTCATCTTGTGGCTTTGAAATCTTAGGCGCTCCATCTCTATCGTGTAATTCTCCTATAACAAACAGTTGTTTGCCTACGGGAATATTACTTTCAGTAATGCTATAGCCTTTTGATCTAACATTTCGAGAGGACTCTGGATTATAAGACCCAAATGAAAAATCAACTGATCGTCTAGTAGATTTAAAATCACTTACAGCATCTACGAGCGTCATATCGGCTCCTTCAATATCGATATCTAATTTTTCTCCACTTTTGTCAACCAACCAAAACTCTCCTCCAACTCTAGCCGTTCCTATTGAACTCGTTCCGGCCACCCAGTTGGTTCTTACTCTACCGTTTTGATCTCTTGTTTCTTGCTTTCTTTCAAATCGATGTTCGGCAGATACCTCATAATACACACACTCCTTATTACTAAACTCCCCAAGGATGGGTTCATCCATTTTGGCTACAGCTACTACTTTGACCATCTGAGAATAATACCCAGAACCCAGTTCCGTAGAAACAGAAATACAATTTTCAACAGCAGACTTAATATCTACCTTATCAAAGTATTTAATGTTTAATAATTTATCTTCCAGTTTCTTTTTTCTAAAATACAGAAAGATTGCGATAGCTATAAGTATGATTCCGAATACCAACATCCTATAACTTTTCTTATGCTTTCTGAGCTATAATTTCAAACTGCTCATCATATTGATCGGCTATGGCTGCTATGTTTTGAACTGCGGCAGAAAACTCATTAAGATCAATGTTTTTACCAGCTAGTGTATATTGAAATTTAATAGAATTTTCTAAAGAAAGTCCGAAACTTCCAAAAGGTATGGTTGCATTCAAACGCAATAACTCATCTAATTGTTCTTTGGATAAATCCACATCCTCAGCTAGATATGAAAACACATCGACTAAAACATCTTCACTGTGCCAAGGGCGCACCAACATGTTTATGGTTACTGTACCGAAAGAAAACGAGTACATGTCATCTATTTTAATTACTTCATCTTCGTGAAATAACTCTTCTACAAATCCATCAATCTTTGCATAGGTTTCGTTTATCAAAGCTTGATTATCTCCAGTATTTAATACATTAAATTTTGGCATTTTACTATTTTTTTATTCAGATCAAAAACCTGATTATTAGTTAATTTATAATTGACGAGACCTTATACTATTATTGGTTCATCATTTCTTTAAGTTTCGCTAATTCAGCATCTACAGCAGTATCTGTTTCCAAAGCATCAAATTCATCATCTAATGAAATATCTTCACCAGCTAATTCAGTAAAAGCTTCTGCTTCCGCTTCTTTTTCTAATATTTTCTCTTCAAACTTGTCAAAATTAGCAAATGCATTTTCGTTGAATCCGCCTATATTTTTAGCAATATCAGATTGTGCTTCTGCGTTTTTACTTCTTGCGATGAGCATAGACTCTTTAGCCTTAGCTTCGTCATACTTTTGTTTTAATTTAGCCAATTGCCCCTTCAGTTTTGTAGTAGTAGCATCGGCTTGTTCAAACATGTTGTTATAAGAAGAGAAGTTTTGATCTTCTACATTCTTTTTGCTCAACGCTTTTTTTGCCAATCCTTCATTTCCGGCTTTCAACGCAGACATTGCTTTTTGTTGCCAAGCTTCAGATTGTGCTTTATGGAAATTCTTTTTCTTTTCCATTTGTTTGGTATGCGCCATTGCCTTTGCTAAAGCTGCTGTTGATTTAGTAATAGACTCTTTCATATCTACCACCATTAGTTTAATCATCTTTTCAGGGTTCTCTGCTGAGTCTAATGCATCATTTACATTTGACCTGAAAATGTCTGTAATTCGTTTAAAAAATCCCATTGTTTTACTGTTTTTATTTTTGTGTGTTCGAAGATAGTTAATTACTTATAATCAATCAAATAAAGAATGATTTTTTTTCATAAAAAAAGCCTTCTATACAAAATAGAAGGCTTCTTATTAATGGTTGTCTAATTTTTAAAAGAAAGGTTCATCTTTGAATTCATTAACTAAAAAGTCCATTATTACCTTTAAGGCATTGTCTTGTTTGTTTTTCATTTTCACTACAAATTCTGAATGCACAAAATCTCCTTCGAAAGAAACATCGTCAAATAATCGGATAAAATCTTTGATCTTTTGTGCTTCTACTCCAGAATCATTAATTAATTTTAAAACACCTTCAGGATAATTATCCACATCAGTATTAACAAAGCCATACATTGGTGTCTTGATTTGTTTTCCATTCTTTATTTTATATAAAGCGAAACGATCTCCAGATTTAAAAAACGCAGCCATTGTAGTATCTATCGTAATGATTGCTTTATTCTCTGTCAACACTAAAAAAGCCTCATCATCTAATTTATAATATCCATTATGATACTCAAATTTATCTTCATTACTTCTCAGAAGCGCTCCCAGCATTGTACTGTCGTTCAAGCCTAGCGTCACTACAACAGATGGTTTCTCCGTTTGATATGTAAACTCTTCTTCAAAAAAGTCGTCATCAGAAGCATTGATTACCACCTTTTCTTGAATAACATCTATCAATGAAAAAGCAAATTCTCCTGAGAATATCGATTCAATTTCTTTTTTACTTAGGCCTGTTTCTCTTTTTACATTTTCATCTGTATATTCTTCTTGGCTACTCATTTCTATAACTGTAAATAGATTGTCCATGTTTAATGAAAGTGTTCCAAAAGAAAGCAATTTATCAGGTGTTAAATAGTTTAAAAACTCTTCAGATATAGTTTTTTGAGACAAAACATTATATTCAGATTCAATCATTTGAGGCGCATGTACATCCACTTCAAACTTGATTTCTCCTGCTTCAAAATTTCCTTTAGTTATCGTGTAAGCTCCCTCCATTTTTGCTAGCATTTCTTCTGAAAGCTCTCCACCGGTATAGTTTTTATGACTTGTGAATTTTTGCAAAGTTTTAAAATCATAATACACATTCCAATCGTCCTCTTGATTCAAATAACCTTCTAGCCCTTCGTTATCGGCACCATCTACGTATCTAATATCTAGTAGTTCTTTTGCTATCTTCATTGAAGACTCCTTTGTACTATATACTCCTACTAAATTTTCAGAATCCCACACCAAAGCGACTTCATCATCTTCTACCGTATATAAAATATCATCACCAGAACCAGTACTTTTTATATTTGCATTAAGCACCCCCAATTCATCTAGCATACTTCCCACTTTGCTAGCATCCACTACCTTTAAAGTTGTCATAATATATGCAGGTTCTCCATCTTCTCCCATAGACATGGCTATAGGATTGTTTCCTGCTAAAATCACTCCTGAGTTTTCTGGTTTTAATTTTGGTTGTACCTGCGTAGCCCAACCCATTTTCACTATAGCAGGCATGTCTGCATTTTTATCAAAGGCCGTTTTTTCTATAATGTTGACTATATCTACCGTATAGACAATCGCCAGATTATCTATACCGCTAATCATATTAAATTCGGGACTGTGCTTAAGGACTTTAGCATCCGCAACTTCCTCGCCACACGATGTAAGGGCAAGAGCAAAAGATAAAGATAGTAATTTGAAAGATGAACGTATCCAAGTTGTTTTCATAAATGTAATGTAAGTTTAAGCAACAAATATAAAAATTTAAGATTAGAAGTTTACTTTTTTTTATTTAAAAGGTAAAAAACAGATAATAAGCGTCTAATTTGGGCGTGTCCCTACGGGTCGGGCTATTCACTATATCTCCGAAAGCTCATAAAAGCTTTCGGAGGATGCCGTTTCTATCCCTCACGCAGTTAATTATTGATTTACGATTTCTATTATAGGTGCCCTATATCAGGTAGCTTGGTTTTATACTCGAAAATGTGTGAATAATTCAGTCTATATATAAAGGCAACAATATACCACTTCTAAAAGCTTTAAACAATTATCCTTTCAAAAACTTGATAATTAGCCAAATTATCAGTACGTTTGCTACACTATTAAACACAGAAAATATCAACACATGAAAGAAGTATATATTGTATCAGCAGTAAGAACTCCAATTGGAAGTTTTGGAGGAAGTTTATCAAAAGTTCCTGCGCCTAAGTTAGGAGCAGCAGCTATAAAAGGAGCTTTAGGAAAAATCAACCTGGACCCCAAATTGGTGGATGAAGTTTTTATGGGAAATGTATTACAAGCCAATCTTGGTCAAGCGCCAGCAAGACAAGCAGCAATATTTGCAGGTCTTTCAGATCATGTTCCATGTACTACCGTTAACAAAGTATGCGCCTCAGGAATGAAAGCATTAAGTTTGGCAGCACAATCAATTCAATGTGGTGATGCAGACATTGTAATAGCAGGAGGGATGGAAAACATGTCTTCAGTACCGCATTATATGGTGGCTAGAAACGCTGTAAAACTTGGGAATGTGACCATGATAGACGGAATGGTCAACGATGGGCTTACAGATGTTTACAATCAAGTACATATGGGAGTTTGCGCAGAGAAATGTGCTGAAGAATATAAAATAACAAGAGCAGACCAAGATAACTTTGCGATAGATTCTTACAAAAAATCAGCTGCAGCTTGGGAAGCAGGTAAATTCAACGATGAAATCGTACCTGTAGAAGTACCTCAACGAAGAGGAGACGCTATCGTAGTAGATAAAGATGAAGAATTTAGTAATGTAAAATTAGACAAAATTCCAAATCTAAGAACCGTATTCAAAAAAGACGGGACTGTAACGGCAGCAAACGCATCTACCCTCAATGATGGAGCTTCTGCTTTGATTTTAGTTTCTAAAGAAAAAATGGAAGAGTTAGGTTTGAAACCCATTGCTAAAATTGTTGGGTACGCAGATGCTGCTCAGGACCCCGAATGGTTTACTACTGCACCAACTCCCGCAATCAACAAAGCTTTGAAGAAAGCTAATTTAGGAGTTGGAGATATTGATTTTTGGGAATTAAACGAAGCATTTTCTGTAGTAGGAATTGTAAATACTCAAAAATTAGGATTGGATGCTAGCAAAGTAGATGTCAACGGAGGAGCTGTTTCATTAGGACACCCTTTAGGAAATAGTGGCTCTCGTATCATTGTAACTTTACTAAATGTACTCAAGCAAAACGGAGGCAAACGTGGAGGTGCTGGAATTTGCAACGGTGGTGGCGGTGCTTCTGCTATGATTGTGGAATTGGTATAGTCTTAAATCATTTTCAGACAATTTATCATTCCAATAAAGTGCTGTCACTAACATATGATAAACTTTGTATTAAAACCAAGGTTAAATTATTTAGTTAATGTTATTTCGAAAAAAAAAGCATAAAACATATCTTTATTATTTTCAAGCAATTACATTTTTTTTTGTTAATTCGCTTGCTCTCGAGTACTTAGGAAAAACAACTCTATTTCACAACAACTCTAATATAAAAATCAAGAAAAAAATGAAATTATTATTATTATTATTATTATTCTCCTCTTTTATTAATGCACAAGTTTTCGAAATAACATTAACTAAATAATTTAACCTTGGTTTTAATACAAAGTTTATCATATGTTAGTGACAGCACTTTATTGGAATGATAAATTGTCTGAAAATGATTTAAGACTATACC
>CAMZLL010000195.1 GCA_947311505.1 uncultured Cryomorphaceae bacterium | reverse complement strand
GTTCGGACACTACAACGCATGACATTGTCATATTCCCCAACCCTGTTGCAAACTTCTCTGCATATAATATTTGTGTAGAAGATTCTATAGCTTTCACGAACGCATCTAACATTTCTTCAGGTAATATAACCTCTAATGACTGGAATTTTAATAATGGAAACGTTAGCCACATTATAAATCCTACTGAATTATTTGCAAACGAAGGACTATACAACATTAGCCTTATTGTAACCTCAGATAATGGCTGTACAGATACAAGTACAACAACAGTAGAAGTCTATCCAATACCTACTCCACAATTTATAACTGCTGATGTGTGCGATGGAAATCAAATGTCTTTTACTGACTTTTCTTCGGTTTCTAATCAATACACAACGAACAACATTACCCAATGGGATTGGAACTTTGGAGATACGCCTGCTGGAACTTCCTCAGGACAATTTGCGAATTATACGTATTCTCAACCTGGTAATTATGCTGTACAATTGATTACTACAACAAATTATGGGTGTGTAGATACCATATCACAACCTGTAAATGTATTCCCCAATCCTGAAGTTAGCTTTACAAGTCCACAAGCAGATGGATGTACAGAACTTTGTGTTAATTTCAACAACACAAGTACGATTGCAAGCGGTTCGAATGATGCTTTCCTTTGGAACTTCAATAACGGTAGTGCATCACAAGATGAAAACCCTTTTGAGTGTTTTAACAACTCTAGTTTAATGACGCAAGAATTTGATATTTCGTTGACTGTAACCAGCAACAATGGCTGTGTAACTACTTTGACTGAGCCAGACTTTGTAGTTGTGTACCCTACTCCTGTTGCAGATTTTGAAGCTTCGAGATACATTACAAACATTTATCAAACAGAAATAGACTTTACCAACCAATCTTTGATTGGAGATTCGTACCTATGGGACTTATACAATACGGAAACCAGCACAGATACGGATATCTTTCACGTATTTCCAAATCAAGATTCTGGTCAATATACTATCTGCTTGCAAACCACTAGTCTCTATGGTTGCATAGCGGATACTTGTAAAATCATTTCTATTAAGGGCTCTACCAATATCTATGTACCCAATTCCTTCACTCCAGATGGAGACGGCATCAACGACATCTTCACTCCTTCTCTGTTAGGTCTAAAAGAAACAGATTTCTCATTTATGATTTTTGACAGATGGGGCGTTTTAATCCTTGAAACCGACAACCTAAACAATGCGCATTGGGATGGAACACATAAAGGAATTGACGCTCCAATAGATACTTATGTATGGAAAATTAACGCCTTAGATAAATACACCAATGAAAATGTTTCACTAATTGGTCATGTGAATATTTTAAGGTAAATTAGCATAGACTACTACAGGAATAATAATAATAATAATATGAAACTTAAACACTTAACCTTATTAAGTCTCTTTTTTAGTTTAATTACAATAATCGTATTCCCACAAAACAACAAGGGTTGGGAAAATGCTCTAAAAGAAAAGAAGAGCTTTATTGAAGAAAAAGGACAATTCAAAGAGTTTTTAGAAAAAATTGATATCTCTATTCAAGAACCTATCATTTGCGGAATTGTCAATGAAGAATTCAATGCCTACATAACGAAAGAAGGCCTTTATTTTGTTTTTCCTAAGCAAACTTTAGTCAAAGAAGAAAGCAGAAGAAGAGAAGATAAAGGAAAGTACAAGTCTTCTTGGAATAAAATAGCTTTTAAATGGCACTCTAATGCACCTACAAATATAACTTCTATATTCAAAGATAAACAGCCGTTTTATTATTCCTACTCGGCTATTCACTCCGAAAACATAAATAAGTTTAACTTTATAAATGGCTATAAAGAATTTGAGTTAAAAAACATCTTTGAAGGATGTGATATTATTTTTGAGCTGCCTGAAGAAGGCGGTATTAAGTATCGACTAGTAGTACAAAACACCTTAAAAAAATCGTTTGACTTTTATTGGGAAGGCATCGAAAGAATTGAAGATATCGTTAATTCTGATGTCTTGAAAATTCATACAAAATTCTTAAAAAAAGAGGATCAAAAAAACGAACACTTCCATTTAACAGATAAAAAACCGTTTGCTTTTCTTCAAAAAAATAGACAACCTGTTGATTTAAAATACAAAATAAAGGACAATACTATTTCTTTTGTCCTTCCAGAGAATCTAAACGAAACGATAATAATTGACCCTTGGATACAAAATCCTAATTTTCCAGACTTAAACAGAGCTTATGATGTGCAAACAGATGCCGCAGGAAATGTAATTGTGTTGGGTAATTATTCTCAAGCTGCATCAGGGCGACAGTTTCACATCAAAAAATATGATGCTGCCGGCACTTTTTTATGGGATTATACGTATTATTCTAAATTCTTGGGTGATATTGCTGTAGATAACGCTGGGAATATCTATCACATAGGACAATACCCTACAGGTAGAAGAGTAAAATTAGATCCGTCTGCCACCGCAATTTGGAGTACAACGGGACTTAGTGAGGAATGGAGGTTGGCATTTAACTTTGATAAATCTATATTAAGTATAGGTGGTAACTTTGTTACTCCTAATGCTAATTTAGGTTCTATAAACTTGACTACGGGAGTATTAAGCAATTTAATATTATACTCCGAAGAAACTAGAGCCATTACTACAGATTGTACTGGAGACATTTATGCGTTGACAATACCAAGTGGCAGTACTTGTAATTTAAGAAAAATATCCAATTTCACATTGATCAATACCGTTCCTTCAGGATTTCCGGTAAACTATAGAGGAACAGGATACGCTATTAACCCTGATTACAATCCAAACATCTATCAGGGATTTAATGGAATAATTATAGATGGTGATTTTATTTATATTTATAACGGTACGCAGATTCGTAAATTCAACAAACTAACGCTTGCATTTATCTCTTCAGTTAATCCTCCAAACTCTTCTTACATGCAATGTAGCGGACTTGCTGTTGATTATTGTGGAAATCTGTATGTGGGTACTACTGCTGGGCTTGTAGTATATAATGCTAACTTAACTCAAACTTCCACAATAGCAACCCCCGGAACTGTCTATGATGTGATTTTAGCAAATGACGGCTCGCTTTTAGTAAGTGGAGATTCTTTTATGGGGAATTATGCTAGTAATTGCGCTTTACCCGATCCGTTTGTTGGCACGACTAGCACTGTAAGTTGCGAACAAGGATCTATTTCTGTTAGTTTAAATGGCGGTGTACTTCCTTACTCATACCAATGGGGACCTAATGGAGAAACAACTTCCAGTATTACCAACCTATCAGCTGGGGAATATACCATCGAGGCGAAAGATAAATTTTGTAATTCATATATAGACACCATTACTATAAATCCGCTTCCACACGCTGAATTCTCTTTACAAGATAGTTGCGAATATAACGCAGTTACGTTTACAGATGCAAGTACCATAACTGCAACAGATGCGATAACTGCTTACAGTTGGGATATTGACAATGACGGTCTAGAAGACTACAACATTCAAAACCCTAATCATCTTTATACAGCAGGAAATTACACCGCTAAACTAACTGTAACAAGTGGAAATGGATGTGTAAAGGATACAACAATGTCCGTAACCGTTCATCCAAAACCACAAGGAAATTTCACATTTTCAAACGAGTGCTTATATGATTCTGTTGGCTTTATAGACAATTCCACAATCCTTAACCCTGATGCCATAATGAATTATAGTTGGAACTTTGGTGAGAACATTACCCCACTCATTCAATCTACTGTAAACAATCCTTACCACACCTACTCCACCGCTGGAACGTTTAATGTTGTAGAAATGCTAACTTCTAATAACGGCTGCTTAGACACCGTTGTGCATCAAGTTACGATTTATGATGTACCATCTTCTGATTTTACGTTTTTAAACACTTGCGACCAAACAGTAGCTAATTTCAACAATACATCAATTGCCAATGGCAGCGCAATATCATCCTACCAATGGGACTACACCAATGATGGCACTACTGATTTTACAGGTGCAGACGGCTCACACACCTTTACTTCTCCCAATACTTATACGGTAGAACTAATCGTAGAAAACCTCGATGGATGTTCGGACACTACAACGCATGACATTGTCATATTCCCCAACCCTGTTGCGAACTTCTCAACTTCTAATGCATGTGAAGGAAGTACTGTAAACTTTACAAACACCTCTACTATAGCTTCAGGTACTATAACCTCTAATTATTGGAATTTCAGCAATGAAACTATCACAGACATTGGTGGTGTTAAAATTTGCAATGGGATTTGGATATATTTCTAATTGAGTTGCAATTGTGTCTGTACAACTATTATTAGAAGTTACTATAAGATTGACTGAGTATATTCCTTCATTCGAAAATAATTCGGAAGGATTAGTGTTTTGGCTTATATTTCCATTGCTGAAATTCCAATAATTAGAGGTTATAGTACCTGAAGCTATAGTAGAGGTGTTTGTAAAGTTTACAGTACTTCCTTCACATGCAT
>CAMZLL010000194.1 GCA_947311505.1 uncultured Cryomorphaceae bacterium | reverse complement strand
GCTTAATCGTAGATGCGAAACTTGAGTTAATTAAAAACCCGCTATTGCGGTTATACTTTGTGCTACGCGACCAATAAATCAATTTGTATTTCGATTTATCTTTCTAGGTAAACTCCTTTTACAAAGACCCCTTTTATCATACTTTTATCTGCTGTATAAATGAGTGCCGAGGCTAGATTATCCGTTGGGCAGTTTTGCATTGTAGGTTCGGATGCCGCCACAATACATGCGTCAAAATCTGCTCCTATTTTAAAATAGTCAGCATTAAAATTATTCATAGCTTTTCGCCCTGCAACGGTTACTTGTTGGATGGCGTACCTACCAGAGTCTTCATAGTCGTAACCTCCAAAGGTGTCTCTACGGTGGGTAATCAATCGCTGACCATAATCCAATAGACGAATCTCCTCAAATGGGTTTAAGCCAATGTGACTATCTGTACCTATAGACCAGCGGCCTCCGTTGTCTTGGTAAGTTTTCAGAGGAAAGATACCATCGCCTAAGTTTCCTTCTGTAGAAGGGCACAACACCACATTAGCACCTGATTTGGCAAGAGCAATGGTTTCTTTTTCGGTAAGATGTGTAGCGTGTACCAAATGAAACCTATCTGTAAGCGCTACATTATCTAGCAACCATTCTACTGGTCTTTTCCCCAGGTAGGTAATAGCATCTTCGACCTCTTTAAGCTGTTCGGAAATATGAATATGAAACGGTAATTGCTGATCAAATTCTGTTGCAACCCTTACAATATCTTTTGGCTCAACCCCACGCATAGAATGAATTCCAATAGCGACATCTGCATGTTCATATTTCTTAGCTACTTCTACACTTGCGTCTAGCAACGCCTTATAGTCTGCGACTGTTTCAGAGATAAATCTTCGTTGCTTTTTGTTTGGTTCTTGTCCAAATCCACCTTTTTGGTAAAAAATGGGAATCAATGTTATTTTTATTCCTGCTACTTCTGCTGCCTGCATCAAAGCCTCTCCCATAGCAGCCAAATTTTTATACGGTTTACCATCTATATCGTGATGAACGTAGTGAAATTCTGCTACTTGTGTATATCCATTTTCACGCATTGCAACATACAGTTCAATCGCTATTTCTTTTAAACGCTCTGGCGTAATGGTCAATGCCAACTCGTACATCAATTCTCTCCAAGACCAAAAATCATCTCCGTTAGTCCCCTCACCTATACTATCCTTGTTCTTCTGATGATACTCACCTTTTCCTGCCATAGCATACTGAAAGGCATGCGAATGCGCATTTTGAAAACCAGGTATAACATATCCGTCTATGACTTCCCCTTTTTGGGTAGCATTAGTTTCAATAGCTACTATGGTTCCGTTTCCATCAACCTCTACCGTAGGATTATCAATCCAACCGTTTTTTTGTAACAACGCCTTAAAAGTATATTTCATAATTCTTGTTTTGGAATGTCAAAAGTAAGCATAAAAAAAAGCCTTCTGAAAGGTTTTCGGCAGGCATTACCCCATTTAGTTACTTTGTGATTATATAACGAGAAGTAAAACAATACCTAAACAGCATTGAAATGCGCCTTTTAAATTGTTTATTTTTTTTGCCTAATCATCTTGTTCGGAACACAATAACCTTGCTGGATATAAAACATCTTTACGTATTCAAAACAGATTTTACCTTCTCGATGACTTTCTTACTGTTTCCGATGAAATAAACGTCATCAATAACAATAACTGGACGTTTTAAAAAAGTATATTCGTCTAATATTAAGGACTTATAGTCTGCATCCTCTTGTACTTTATCTTTTATCCCCAAAGACTTGTATTTCATAGCTCGCTTTGAGAATATAGCTTCGTAACTTCCTGTTTGTGCATATATTTTATCCAAAGTTTCTTCATCAATATTCTGTTCTTTGATGTTTTGCTGCTCCCAACTTTCGTCCACTCCTATTTCTTTTATGATGCGCTGACACGTACTGCAACTATTTAATAAATATATTTTTTTCATATCAATTTGGTGTTAGATTATGCAAACGAAAAATCTGCAAAAAAGTAAAGAATTAAAAACAAAAAAGTGAGTATAGATAGTGAAGCAGTAAGCACTGCTGCAAGATGTTTTTTTAAAATTAAAAGTAGTAGTGCTGCAAACGAAAGCACAGCCATACACATAAATACGGGCAAGCTAAGTAAAGAAAAAAGCAACCCTACAAAAGAAAGTACGATACATGTTGGAACAAGAATAAGAGCTGCTAGAGCTAATCCTTTGGTTTTAGTGTGTGCCGCTTTCAACAGAGTAAGATCTGCGATATCTCTTTCGAATTGGCTTTGAGGATTTGCAATATCAATAGCATCTAGGAGACCATCCTTCCAAGCTTTTGGTTCTTCAAATTTCTCCAAGCCTCTATTCTCAACCTCGAGCTGAATCAAAGCATATTGAGCTGGTGTCCAATTGTTTTTATTAGAGACCATATTGGTCAGTTGCTCAGCAGTTTTTCTTTTTAAGAGTATTTTAAAAGAATTATTCATAAGGGTTGGATTTCTATTTATATCAAGTTAGATTTGTGGTACTAGTTTTATACTCAAACTAACGAATCACAAAATTAACAAAATATTATTACCATGAAATTTGGAACAAAAGTCATCCACGCAGCTCTCTCTCCTGACGAAGCTACGGGAGCAGTAATGACCCCTATTTATCAAACATCTACCTTTGCTCAATCGGAAGTAGGTAAGCACAAAGGATTTGAATACTCTAGAACAGGAAACCCAACTCGAAAGGCACTCGAAGACAATATTGCAGCACTCGAAAACGGTATATTTGGAGCGGCATTTGGTTCAGGTTTGGCAGCGATAGACTGTGTAATAAAAATGCTCAAACCGGGTGATGAAGTAATTTCAACCAATGATCTCTATGGCGGTTCATATAGATTATTTACGACCATATTTGAGCAATATGGCATCCAGTTTCATTTTGTGCCGATGGATGATTTAGATGCTGTAGAAGCCTGCCTCAACAAACGCACTAAGTTGATTTGGGTAGAAACACCAACCAATCCAACGATGCAGATTATCGACATAAAAGGAATGGCAAAAATCAGCAAGAAGTACAATGTAATATTAGCAGTTGATAACACTTTTGCCACCCCCTATTTGCAGCGTCCACTCGACCTTGGTGCAGATATCGTCATGCATTCAGCAACCAAATATTTAGGTGGACACTCTGATGTGGTAATGGGTATCTTAGTGGTTAGGGATGCTGATATAGCCAAAGAAATGTATCGCATACAGAATAGTAGCGGTGCTATCTGTGGGCCAATGGATTCTTTTTTAGTATTGAGAGGAATAAAAACATTGCATCTGAGAATGAAAGCGCATTGTGAAAACGGCAGAAAAATAGCACACTATTTGGAAAACCATCCTAAAGTTGACAACGTATATTGGCCGGGGTTAACAACTCATAAAAATCATACAATTGCTAAAGATCAAATGGATGATTTTGGCGGTATGATTTCTTTTTCTTTGAAAGACGACAAAGAACATACAGCAATTAATGTACTAAACAGATTTAAGTTGTTTTCGTTGGCAGAATCGCTTGGCGGTGTAGAGTCATTGGTAGGTCACCCTGCTTCGATGACCCATGCTGCCATACCAAAAGCGGAAAGAATTAAAAGTGGAGTTGTTGATTCACTGATTCGATTGAGTGTAGGTGTGGAAGATGCAGAGGATTTGATAGCAGATTTAGAGCAGGCACTACGCTAAAACTTCCGCAATGGTATTTAATGTCAGGTCGGAAACAATACCATTAATCAAAATCAAAACTGTTTTTTTATGCGTGAGGGATAGGAACGGCATCCTCCCAAAGCTATTTTGGAGCTTTGGGAGATATAGTGGATAGCCCGACCCGTAGGGGCACGCCCAAATATTTAGGACAACTCT
>CAMZLL010000193.1 GCA_947311505.1 uncultured Cryomorphaceae bacterium | reverse complement strand
CCCTTCCTTCTCCAACGCTTCACTTCAGGATTCGTTTCAGAAAATAGATTTAGGTGCAGAAGGAAAAAAAAAAGTTTTTTACTTCTGATCTAATTCTTCATAAATAAATAAAAGTACTAAAGCAAGTCGTTTTGCAATCGATAAAATAAAAATAAAAGACAACTGAGAGAAGCTTTTTCAAAATTATTATTATTATTATTATTATTATTCTCCTCTTTTATTAATGCACAAGTTTTCGAAAGTATATTTTTCAGTCCTGAACCAGGAGGAGATTGGAGGGCCAATTTATTTAGCAATGTTTTAATAAAACGTGATTCAACTGTTGTTTTCTGCTCAGGGGGAACAGGTAATGTCCTCACATACTACCAAAATGGAAACTGGCAGCATTTAGGTTCTGATAATTACAGTTTCGCCACTAGTAATACCGCCAAAAGAGAATTAGAAGAAGATTCTGATGGAAACATTTGGATTGTTTTAGGATATGATGCTTATGGAATTGATAAATATAACGGCATAACAGTTTCACATTACAGTAATCTAAATTCAAATTTGTTAGGAGGTTACTTTAAAGATATTGCTGGTGATAATTTCGGAAGAATATTCTTAACGTATTCAGGCATAGGGTTTTCAATGTTAAAAAATAATATTTGGTATAATAATGGAGACTTTACAGACGGTTTATCACTATTAAATACATTTACCGATACAGAGTTTATAGAGTTTGATAAAACCTCTAACACCATATGGACTACATCAGGAGGGAATTTCCATCAAATACTAGAGGATACTGTACTTACTTACACTCCTTCATCAAGTGGATTCCCAAGTCTAGCCGCATATGCAGTAGTGAGTATGACAAGTACAACTAATGGAGATGTATGGTTTGCCCTAAACAAGGCTCCTTATTCAAAAGGATTGTTAAAATATGATGGAGCTAATTGGTTCTTTTTTGACTCAAATAACTCACTTGAGCTAACTGAAAAGGTAACATCAATAACATCTTATGGTGATTCAATTTTATTTAAGCCATATGGAGTAGATTCATTAGGTATATTTAACGGAACTAATTGGCGTTTTATAGATGATAACAATTCAAACTTCCCTGCAAATTTTGAGTGTACAGAAGTAAAGAGCCTAAATGATACTTTTTATTTTTCTACTAATTCTGGAATTGTAATTTTAAAAATAAACGAGACTCCATCCTCAAACTATCGTCAAGAAAATAGCTCGATTTTAGATATTAATATTTCAAAAACTAAGGATGATATATATATATCTGCAAATGAAATTAACACAAACTTGTATATCAACTTGTATTCAATAGAGGGAAAGCTGGTTTACTCAAATTCATTTACTAATAAAATTGATATCTCATTCTTACCAGAAGGGCTTTATAATATTTTAATCTTTAGAAATGATAATCATTTTTACAAGAAAACTTTTATTAAATAATTCTTTTATCTTCAAAAAACTAGACATAAGTATCGTAAAAGGCTAATAGTTCTTTAACATAAACTAGGTTAGGCTAAAAAAAATAATTATATTATACGTATATAGATATGGCAGGAAAAAAGAAGTTTGGAACATTTGCAGGAGTATTTACTCCTTCTATTCTAACGATTCTAGGCGTAATAATGTATATGCGATTGGGTTGGGTAGTTGGTCATGCAGGGCTGATCGGAACGATAGCAATTATCCTAATAGCGCATGTCATTGCAGTTACAACCGGATTGAGTGTTTCATCTGTAGCAACGGACAAGAAAATAGGAGCAGGAGGTATTTATTACGTACTTTCTCGCAGTATGGGAATACCTATTGGTGGGGCAATAGGCATTGCACTTTATGTCGGAACCGCATTTTCCATTGCACTTTACCTCATTGGTTTTGCTGAGAGTTTCAATGACTTCATGGGATTTGGGATGACCATCAATGATTTTAGAATCACAGGAACTATATCACTAATCGTACTTACAGCTCTTGCTTTGATAAGTACCTCTGCAGCTCTAAAAGCTCAGTTTTTTATACTTGCAGCTATAGTTGTATCATTGGTTTCCATATTCTTTGGGAACATGGATTTTGCTCCTAATTCTGTCAATTTATTTGCGCCTACAGGAGCAGAACCTATGTCAGTAGTCTTTGCCATATTCTTTCCTGCTGTTACCGGATTCACTGCCGGAATAGCAATGAGTGGAGATTTGAAAGATCCAAAAAAATCCATTCCTAGAGGAACACTTTTGGCCATTGGAACAGGGCTTGTGGTTTATTTAGGGCTTGCTATATTTTTAGCTTTTGCTGTAGATTCAGAAAGACTACAAACAGATTACAACATTCTTAAAACTATCGCCTACTTTGGTGGTCCGGCTGTAATAGCAGGGATATGGGGAGCGACCTTATCTTCGGCATTAGGAGGTATTTTAGGCGGACCTAGAATTTTGCAAGCCATGTCGTTAGATGGCGTTACCCCAAAATTCTTTGGAAAAGGAAAAGGAAAAGACAACGAGCCGGTTAATGCATTGCTTTTTGTTTTTGTAATAGCTGAAGCGGGTATTCTTATTGGTGAATTAGGAGCTATTGCAGGTATTGTTTCTATGTTTTATTTAGCTACCTATGGCTTTATAAACATTTCATTCTTTCTAGAAAAAGTAACCAATCCTGATTTTCAACCGACTTTTAAAATCTCTAAATTTTTTGGTATTGTTGGGACTATTGCATGTTTTGGTGTAATGTTCTACACCGACTGGATTGCTACCATAGCCGCTATCACGATTATATTTGGTCTTTATTTTTACCTTCGAAAAAAGCAAATAGAACTAGGCTCTAATGACGTGTGGAAAAGTGTATGGAGCAATGTGGTAAACAAAGGACTAAAGAAACTAGAGAGTCATGAAGGTGTTGATTCAAATTGGAATCCAAATATTTTATTATTCACAAGTTTAGACAAAGATTCTAGGTACAACTTGTTAGACTTTAGTAAAACGATATCTGGAAGATCTGGAATCATTACTGATTTTAATTTAGTTACCACTTCCACAGATTCCTCTCCTATATCTAAAAGCGAACAAATGTTCAAAGATGATTTCTTGGAAGAATTTGGCATTTTTGGACGCAGATTAAATGTTGATGATTTTTATACCGGTATAGAAAATATAGCTTCGACTTATGGTTTTAATGGTGTAGAACCAAATACCATTATGATGAATTGGTCTAGATCCACAAAAGACCCCGAGCGATCTACCAAAATGATAGAACGACTCATTAGACTCGATTATAATCTACTCTACTTTGACTACGATCTAAAAAAGAAACTAGGCAACAAACAAACTATAGACATCTGGTGGCGAGAGACAGATAGCAAAAATGCAGAATTGATGCTCAATATAGCTCGTTACATATCGCAATCTCCGAGTTGGGACAAAATAAAAATAAGAGTATTATTTGTCAATCACAACAATGCTGACAATACAGTAATTAAAATTAAGATTTCTAACCTACTAGAAAAGCTGAGAATCATTGCCGACATCAAAATCATAAACAATGGCGTAGAGCAAAAATCATTTTATGAAATAATAGAATTGCAATCAGCGAAAACAGATTTAATACTTTTGGGAATACCCAATTTTTCGGCAGAAAAACAAGCTGCATACATTCTCAATACTGACAACCTATTTGAAACAGTGGGCTCTACATTACTCGTAAAAGCTTCAAACAATTTTAACCAATTGGATCTAGATTTTTCAAATGAACTAATAGCAAAAGCAAAACAAAGTGTAGCAATATCGCCATTAGAGAAAACAGAAATAGATGAAATAAATGAAGCCATTCAAGAATGGGACACGCATCTTTCTGAAACAAGTAAAATCTTGTCCGACCCATCTTTCAAATCTATTTCTCAGAGCTATTTTTCTTTTATTGACAATGCTCAAAAAGGATTTGAACTCACTATAAAAGACTTGAATAGCGAACACTCAATAAATAAAGTAGTAAGAGAAATACAAACCTATGTTGCCAAGATAAAAGAAAATTCAGAAGCAATGCTCGTAGGTAAACTCGATGAAACTGAAGAGCTTTTTAAAAATGCTCTTGATGCCATTATCAAACAACGAAAGGAATTTTTCAGAAACGTTCCCAACAAATTATCTTACAAAACACCTTCAGGAAAAGGCAAGGTAAAATGGTATCAATTATTAAAGTATCAATATGACGCTAAAATTCTTCCAAATTTTCATACAGCTTTGCTTGATTTTGGAGTTAAGAATTTTATGCTCTTAAATAACCTTAGCGAAACCATCAATTCAGAAGCACTGACTCTTGTTGAAAAACTATCTAAAAATGAGAATAAAGAAGATGCTTTTTTGCATTTCAAAACAACAATAAGAACTCTTTTTCAAACACTATTAATGGATTGTTCTTTATTAAGTCATCAAGTAATTGACAAATTAAATACTACTGAACGATCTGTATGCAATGATATTCTCCTCAACTTTGAATTACCAGGCTATCAAAACTTAATCAAAAAAAGAAGAAAAAAGCTAAAGAATAAAGTAACAGAATCTATAGAAACAAAAATCTTAGAATATTCAGGAAATTGGTTTAGAAATCAACACTTGGCACACAACCTTTTAGAATCTAATTTTAAACTTGGCAAATCTGGACTAAAAGTATTCGTTATTAATGAACAAATTAAAACGAAAACCAATAGGCTAATTACCAAATCTCAACATCAGGATATTGTTTCGTTTGAACAAGAAGTTAAATATGTTATAGAACATTTTGACACAGAACAATTAAGAGAATATAAAAACGATACTTTAGATAAACTTGCCGAAGAAATACCTTCCTTAGAATTTAATTCAGAATTACAAACCGAGGAAGATTTGATTTTATCACTTTCTAAACATCAAGATGATTTGGTGAAACTCATCAGTGCAAATTCTTTCAATGCGCTACAAACATGTCAAAATGAAGAAGTAGAAGATATTGAAGTAAGTTTGTCAAACATAGAAAACTACATTATCAGAACTGGATATTTGACTCCTCTACAAGAATCAATAGATGTTTTTGAGAACGTAACTAAAAGCGTTTCAGAAGAGTTATACAAATCAGCAAATCTGGTTAAATATATATTGAGTGCTGAAATAACGGATGAAAACAGAAGCGAATTTAAGAATAACTTATTAAATGTAAAGAACAGACTAGCAAATACGTTGTCTGAATTAGTAAAAGGAGAGCAAGCTTTTGTGTACAACTTAGACACCAATACGCACACTGTATTTAACAGTTTGAATGCTCGAAACATTATCGAAAATATAGATTCCTATTCCAAAGTGTCTTTACGAGCTATCGAAAAATCAAAAATTGCAAAATGGAAGGATAGAAAAAGTAAACTCCTTGCAGAAAAATACAATTCGCTTATCAATTTTATATCTGCAAAGAAAAGAGATGTAAAAAGTTTAAAATTCATTGAAGAGCACAAGCACGTCCAAAGTAACATTGAGCTCGTAAGTAATTTCATGCGTCAATTAGACTTCAAAAAAGGTGTTGCAAAAGAGTTGCCTTTTTATTATCAAAAACTGTTTACAGGAAGCCATTTAGGTAGATTGGGAACAAAGTATAATAGCAGAGAGCTCTCCGCTGTAGAAAATGCTATTGCAAAAATAGATAGCGGCATAAGTGGGGCTATTCTGATACTTGGCGAATCCTCCTCAGGAAAAAGTTACTTTGTAGATTCTATCACAGAAACATTAATAGCGGGTAGCAAGGTTTTGCTGACTCCACCTAAGAAGCAGAATTATGATGTGAACGATGTGCATTTAGCATTTCAGAATGTTTCAAAAATAAGTGGTACAGCAGATGCGATTTTAAACCAAACATCTGAGAAAAAAATCTTTATCATTGAAGATTTAGAGCAATGGTGGGTAAATGCTGAAAACGGACATCGAGCAATAAATTACCTATCTAAACTCATAGAAAAATTTGGATGTAGCCATTACTTTATTATTAGTTGCAACCTTTTTAGTTTTGAAATAATAAAAACGGTATCAGACATTGAGAAACAATTGTTAACCAACATTATTATTTCGCCCGCCAATAAAACAGAATTGAAAGAAATCATACAGAACAGACACAATACTGGACGAGCAGAGATATGGTACAAAGAGCATTTAATAGAAGATGCCAAACGAATAGATCATATATATACAGATATTTTTCAAAAATCCAATGGAAATATAGGTGTTGCTCTAGGACTCTGGAAGAGTTCCATTCATAAAGATTCTGATGGTAACCTATACATTACTAAATCGGATTATAATTATTTTCCCAATATATCAAATCCTAGATGGAAAGTAGTACTCTATGTATTCGTAATCCATGGTAGTTTGAAACAAAGACAATTGGATACGATTTTTTCCAATTGCAGCTGGAAAGAAGATACACTGAAAGAATTAGAAAAAACAAATTTGATTCTTAAAAACACCGAAGGGAAATATCTTATCCACCCTTCTTCTAGACACTACGTAGAGGAATGGTTAAAAGAATTAACGATACTAAATTAAGCAATATGAACTTTTTAACAAACGATTTAAAACTCCACCTTGTAGTACTATTGTTCCTATTTGGGGTAGCACTATTCATTAGTTTTAGCATTATAAAAAATTATATATTCCCGCTTCTAAACAACAAGCAATCATTAATTAAGCGATACTGGCAGAAGATCATTATTTCCACTTGGATCATCTATGCAATGGTTTTTTACACACTGCTAATACAAGCAAATCCGAGTATTACTTTGGTTTTTACAATTGTTATAATCGGTTTAGGTTGGAATTATTGGAAAAATGTGTTTACGGGTATTTTGATTAAGCTAAATAACGATTATACGAATGGTGAAACCATAACAACACAAAATCATGAAGGAACAATAAAACATATCGGATTTTCGCACACGAAATTAATTAATGCTGAAGGCGAATTAATCTTAATTCCAAATTTTATATTGCGTTCGTCTATACTAAAAAAACATAGCAAAAAAAGCAATATACAATCTCACTCATTCATCATCAATTCCGGAGCACTGTTAACCTCAAAAGAGCTCTATGCAATAGCATTAAACTGTCCTTACATTTCTGGAAATCAAACAATAGAAATCAAAAAAACAGAGACCGATAGATATACCGTAAAAGCAACTGTGATAGACGATTCTTTTGTAGAAGACATTGAACGATATTTCAAAGAAATTAGTTGCCCTTAGGAATAAAAAAGTGAAAAAAGGTTTTATCTGATTTAACCAACTTGAAAATACATACATTTGCCATTTAAGTGAAAAACATAACACAAATATCAATTATAGGAGCGGGCAATGTAGCCACCCATTTGGCTAAATCTTTTTTCGAAGCTGGAATAAATATAAACTGCATTTGTAGTAGGCGAATAGAAAGTGCAACGTTATTGGGCAAACAAGTGCATGCTCCAGCTTACTCGTTGATGAGAGATTATAAAAACTGGTCTAATGATGATTTGGTTATCGTAGCTGTAAAAGACGATGCGATTCTCAAAGTTTTAGAATCTGGGCTTTTGATGAATGCCTCCGTTTTTCATACATCAGGGAGTTTTGATTCTGAAAAGATGAAATCGTACTGTGAAAATTTCGGTTCTTTTTACCCTTTTCAAACCTTCCGAAAAGAAAACAAAATGAACATCTCAGAGGTTCCATTTTTTATCGAATCTAATAACGATTCGTTAACAAAAGCCGCCATACTACTAGCCCAAAAACTATCTAATAAAGTATTTGAACTCAATAGTGAAGGAAGGCGAAAATTGCACATTTCGGGTGTATTTATCAATAATTTTATTTACTATATTTTAGATAAAATGAAAAGTTATTGTCTTGAGCACCATATCGACTCTTCTTCGTTGATGCCACTCGTGCACAAAACCATAGACAATGCGTTACTCATAAAAGAAAACTTACAAACTGGTCCCGCTGTACGGGGCGACCTAAAAACGATAGAGCAGCATTTAGACATTTTGTCTGACAACAAACCCTTACAAAAACTCTACAAAACTTTAAGTACTTTGATAATTGAAGAAACAAATGAAGTCAATGAAGAAAAAGTTAAATTATAAAGTGAATCTAAAAAACATCAAACTTTTTGTTTTTGATGTGGATGGTGTATTATCTGACGGTATGGTTATGATTGATAGAGATATGTCAAGAAACTATAACACCAAAGATAGCCTAGCATTGCGATTAGCAGTAAAATCGAAACTTGACTTCATCGTTATATCTGCAGGTACGAGCCAAAAAGTAAAAGAACGTTATGAATTTTTAGGAGCAAAAAAAGTAGTTATGAATGCCTTTTCTAAACTAGATATTTTAGAAACCTACCTAACGGAGCACAACATAGACTGGGAAGAAGTACTCTATATGGGTGACGATCTGCCCGACTATGAATGCCTAACCAAAGTGGGCGTGGCTACCTGTCCGAGAAATGCAGTGGTAGAAATTAGAGAAATAGTAGATTACGTTTCTCATTTTGATGGTGGCAATGGTGCTGTTAGAGATGTAGTACAGCAGACGCTTATGCTTCAAGGGAAATGGCCTAATTTGAAACAAAACCCACGAATTGAGTTTTGATTAACTACCTAAAAATATTTAGACCAATTAACCTTGCGATTATCGTTGCTACAATACTCGTTGTTTGGTTTTCAGAAGTACCAAAACACTTTTTAACACCACCTCCACTTTCTATACTTTTCATTGTTTTAGTTATAGCAACTTTTATTGCAGCCGCAGGCAACCTACATAATGATTATGAAGATCAACAAGTAGATAAAATCAATAAACCCTCTAAAACATTTCCTTATTCAAAGACCTCTTTTTGGCTATTATTTTTATTACTAAACTCCGTTTCTATTTTATTGGGTTTTGCAATCTTTACGTTATTGCATTTTGCAATCTATACGCTACTTCCCATTTTTTTACTCTATGTATATAACAAATATTTACAAAAAATAGCAATTATAGGAAATATAACCGTAGCCTTTCTAAGCTCTTTGATACTTATACTAGCTGCCAACATCAGCGGAGCTTTAAATACAAACATACATTTTGCAGACTATATAAATCTTCTCATACTATCTTCATTTTTAATTTCATTATCGAGAGAGCTCATAAAAGACTGCATAGACATAAAAGGCGATAAAGAAAATAACTACAAAACCCTGCCGATAATAACCTCATTAAACACAACCATACTCCCTGCAAATTTGATTGTCATAATTAATTTTTATCTCATTTACCTTTTTATACATAACGATACACTGACTAACAGAACATTCCCCTTCATTTTGTTAACGCTTTTAATACTTCTTCTTACTTCCATTTCATTCTTACTATCTTCTAAATATAAATATAAACTAACATTGAGTTCCATCTTACTAAAGTTGAGTATGGTTCTTGCTTTAATCACCCTCCCTTTTATATAAAATTATGCTCAATCATTTAGACAAATTTAAAGTTATATTAGCTTCACAATCTCCAAGAAGGAAACAACTACTAGGAGAAATCATATCCGATTTTGAATGTATTGTAAAGCCCGTAAATGAAATTTATCCAGCCAACTTGCATAGAGAAGAAATAGCTATGTACCTTTCTGATATAAAATCTAAAGGGTTTGGAGGATTAGACCAACATCAAATGGTGATTACTGCAGACACCATTGTTTGCCTTGGAGATAAAGTACTAGAAAAACCTGCAAATAAAAAACAAGCGATGCAAATGCTTTCTGAACTATCAGGAACAACACATACTGTATTTACAGGAGTAACCATAAGAACTAAAAACAAACAAAAAACTTTTTATGATGCCACAGATGTAACGTTTCACAAGATGGATAGCACCGAAATGGAATATTATATTGACAAATGCGCTCCATACGACAAGGCAGGGTCTTATGGCATACAAGAGTGGTGGGGCTATGTGGCTATAGAGAAAATGAATGGAGAATTTTACAATGTAATGGGATTACCACTGCACAAATTATATAATATCCTTAAAAACTGGCATTGATCCAGGTTCGTAGGGCATCAATTTAAAATTAATATTTTCTAACATTTCATTTAATTCTTCACCTACTTCTTGTAGATCTTCGTCATCATCTTCAAAGTGCCATTCTATGAGGGGAGTTGTTTTGTGATGCGAATCGTTTAATATTTTCAAGAAATTATATAACAACCTTGATGCAGCCGTATTGAAATAATCAAGTCTTAAAAAAACTTTGGTTTCATCTTGTGGAGCATCTAGATACGCATTAAGATAATTCAAAATAGGTTTAAAAAAAGTAACAGCATCCTCTGGTAAAATCATACCATCAATATAAAATACTCCAGTATCAATATTGATATGGACTAAGGGGGTCTTATCTGTTTTATCTAATTGAAATGCCATTCTTCACGTATCTTTATGCTTTAAAAGTAGCATTAACTATTTAACTTACCAAATAAAATAGACAAATTTACGGATAATATCGATTAAATTTATTTTTTGTATTTTTGATATCGTTAAAATTCTCAACAAAATGAATAGACTTTTATCCGTTATTAGTATAGTTTTTAGCTTTTATGTAAACTTTGCTCAAACACCACCAGCACAACCCAATACAGGACCTGGAGGTAACGATTACTTACATTCGGATCTCATTATGACTGATTTTACATCTGCATTTAGTGCAGAAGGATATTGGTTATTTGAACCAGCCGCACCAAAACCTGATTCTGCCAATCTTATTGTGTTTAATCATGGATATGGTGTTTTTAACCCTGGACCATACGGCAAATGGATTGAACATCTCGTAAAAAAAGGCAACATCGTTATTTTTCCAAAATATCAACTCAACGATGCTTCGCTACCTAGCGGCTACACCCCACATGCAGTAACAGCCATACAAGATGCACTAACCGAAATCAATACGAATTTTACACGGGTAAAACCGAGGTTGGAGCATTTTGCCATCATCGGACATTCTTATGGCGGTGTGGTTACAGCCAATTTAGCATTAGAATATGCAAATTATGGCATTCCTAAGCCTCAATGTTTTATGCTTTGTCAACCCGGAACAGGTGGCATAAATGGTGGGCGATTAACATCATACGCCAATATGGATTCGACTTATAATGCGCTAATAATAGTGGGTGAAAATGACATCGTAGTGGGCAACACCTTTGGAAGAGAAATAATGGATTTTACATCAATTCCTACTAGTCATAAAAATTTCATTACGCACCTAGTGGATAATTATGGCGCACCAAAAATTGAAGCAACGCATAATGAACCACTTGCCAAAAACATTGCACTAGGTGGCGGGACAGTTAGTACCGTTGTTACAGCAGCATACCTTGCTAGCAAAGAAGATGCTGTAGATTATTACTGTTATTGGAAATTAGCAGATGCCTTACTCAATTGCACTTTTTATGGTACTGATTGTGAATATGCATTTGGCGACACGCCTCAACAACGAAATATGGGAAAATGGAGCGATGGAACAACTATTACTCCTCTTGTTGTAGAGCCTTCGTTTATCATTTCGGTATATGAGAATAGTGAAACAAATTACAACTTGTATCCCAATCCTGCCACTACTAATGTATCTATCGCTAACACGAATTTGATTCATAAAATTAATTGCTTAAATTCGTCAGGAAAAGTCGTAAAATCGTACCAAAACATAAAGCAGTCCATTAACATATCTGATCTTGCTTCAGGTCTTTATTTTATTGAAATATACACCAAAGATGGTGTTGTATTAAAAAAACTAATCATTGAATAAACTACATTTATGAGAATCATTTTTATCAGTGCATCAATTGTTGCGATAGTCATTTTAATCACCTTAGGATTTATCATTCATCAAGCATTTTTCTGGATATTATTAGGTGTTTCTCCATTGATAATAATGGGAGGGTATGACTTAATACAAACCCAACATGCTATAAGAGCTAACTACCCATTGCTTGGTAGATTGCGGTATTTATTTGAATCCATTAGGCCAGAGATTAGTCAATATTTTATAGAAACGGATCTAGATGGAAGACCGTTTAATAGGAGAAAAAGAAGTATCGTATATCAAAGAGCCAAATCTGTACGACAAACGGTTCCTTTTGGTACACAATTAGACACTACTGAGCCTGGTTATGAATGGATTGCACATTCGCTTTATCCTACCCATATTGAAGGCGACCTCAGAGTTACTTTTGGCAATAACCAATGTTCTCAACCCTATGATGGAAGTATTATGAACATATCTGCTATGAGTTTTGGTTCATTGAGTCAAAATGCAATATTGGCACTAAACGGAGGGGCTAAACTAGACCACTTTGCGCACAACACTGGTGAGGGAGGAATTAGTCAACATCACCTCCAACCGGGTGGAGATTTAATCTGGCAAGTTGGTACGGGCTACTTTGGCTGTAGAAATGAAGATGGAACTTTTAGCCGTTCTTTATTTAAGGAGAATTCTTCTAAGTCTAATGTGAAAATGATTGAATTAAAACTCTCTCAGGGGGCGAAACCTGGTCATGGAGGAATACTTCCAGCAGAAAAAAACACTCCTGAGATTGCGGCTATACGAAATGTAAAAGTAGGCACAGCCGTGTTGTCTCCTCCTGGACATTCTGCTTTTAATTCTCCACAAGGATTAATGAAATTTATAAAAGAGCTTCGAGATTTATCTGGTGGAAAACCAGTTGGGTTTAAACTTTGTATTGGTAAAAAAGAAGAATTTGAAGATATTTGTCTTGCAATAAAAGAAACAGAAATTTATCCAGATTTTATCACAATAGATGGTACAGAAGGGGGGACTGGTGCTGCTCCTTTGGAATTTTCAGATCACATAGGAGTTCCGCTATATGATGCTTTGAGTTTTGCAGCCAACTGCTTAGACAAACACGATCTTAAAAAACATATTAAAATAATAGCATCAGGAAGAGTAATGACCGGGTTTGATATTGTAAAAATTCTAGCACTTGGAGCAGATGCCGTTAATAGTGCTCGTGCTATGATGTTCTCATTAGGATGTATTCAAGCTTTGACTTGTGATAGTGGTCATTGCCCAACAGGTATCGCTACACAACAAAAAGAATTAATGAAAGGACTTGATGTTAAAAGTAAAACCGAACGTGTTGGAAATTATCATAAAAACACAATTCATGCTGTTAAAGAAATTTTAGAAGCTTGTGGTCTGCATTCAACAGATGAGCTCAAACGATCTTCTATTCACAGAAGAATTGAAGAAAATAAAACTGCTACATTTGAAGATATTTACCCGTATGCGAGTAAATAATTCTCCCTTCATATTGTAGCTTTTCAAATGTGAAAGTTGCATTTACTACTTGAATTTAAGTTCTTTAATTCTTAGAACTTCTCTTTAAACAGGGCAACTTCTTGCTCTACCTTAGCAACCTCTATATCAAATAAATCTAGAAGTTTCTTTTCATCAGTAGGACTTAGTGATTTAATATGACGCTCCACAAATTCTTCTTTTAACATAAAAAGAAAGTCTTATTTATACTTTGATTCAGTTCTTACAAGAATCGTCCTTTTATGGCTTTTTAGAACTGTTAAAAGATGACCTTTTTATGTTAAAAGAAGAATTTGTGGAGCGTCATATTAAATCACTAAGTCCTACTGATGAAAAGAAACTTCTAGATTTATTTG
>CAMZLL010000192.1 GCA_947311505.1 uncultured Cryomorphaceae bacterium | reverse complement strand
CTATAACATATACTGTAGCAGGTGATTCAGTTGAAGATAATACTACAGATAACATGTTTACAGCAGATTTCGTTATGAACGATACGTATTTAAGCTTAGTAGATATAGATGAGACTACTGGAGAGCCAATCTCTAAATGCCATACATACTTGAAAAGTTGTAAACCCATTAGGGTCAGCAGCACTATACCCAGAGGTAGAGATTGGCTCTCCAGTAGTCTCATCTATATCTACTAAGCTTAAATACGTATCGTTCATAACGAAATCTGCTGTAAACATGTTATCTGTAGTATTATCTTCAACTGAATCACCTGCTACAGTATATGTTATAGTATATCTACCATTTGCATAAGTGGACTGAGAAAAACTTGGAAAAGTAAAATAAGAACTATCTCCAACAGCGATATTAACAGCAGCAGATACTTGATTATATAAACTAGTTCCTTTTGTTACATCAGCAGTAACCACTATATTAGTCTGATCGTTGATACCATTATTATATACCCATGCACCTAAGTCTACCTGAAACTCAGTATCATCTTGAGACAAAACTGAAGATACTGCAGCTGTTTTAGCTACTAAAGAGGTTTCTTTTCTTAACTGTACATTATTGGTGTAATATCCTGAGTTAGCTCCTAAATAAACAACTACATCATCTCCTGCGTCCATTCTAGCTCGAATGGTAGCACCATCTGCTCCTGAAATCATTGCAACAGGAATTGTTACGGACATTCCATCTGCACCTCCATTCATTCCTATTGAAGCACCTCCATTATTTACAATAATAACAGCAACTGCTCCTGCATTTTGCGCATTTAAAGCTTTTGTTCCAAACTCACAACTTCCTCTATAAAGAAATGCAATTTTACCAGTAAGATCATTCACCAATGCTCCACAAGAAAGAGAATCTCCTGCTGTACCATCATCAACAAGCATTAGAGTATCAATGACAACATTTGCTGGATCTGTTAAATCTGGTGAAGCCCAAGTGGCAGCACCTGTTCCTTCGTTAGAGTAATTAAAAGCATAACTCCCTGCTATAGTAGCGGGATTCAAAACAGAAAAAGTAGCTTGCGCTTGTGTTGCCACAACTGCTCCTACGAATCCTAAAGTAAGTAAAATTTTCTTCATTTTTATAAGTGTTAATTTATTAGTTAAAAGCAAAGTTAGTATTTTTTTAACATATAAACACTTTATAATTAAGAATGGGTATATACTACCCGACATGCACCACCTCTAGCAAGGTTCTAAAGGCGCCAAATTTTCCATTAAATTTCTGAAGGTGCTCCGCCTGTAATCTAGGTGCGTGTGTTTTATTGTACTCGTCTAAATCCAACATTGAAGCACAAGTATATTGAATAGCATACGAAATGCCTCCTTCAGATTCTGCAAGGATTTTACAGATTTTATTATCCAAAAAGTATCCAGTCGCCATCACGTCTGGTATGTGAGTTTCTTTCATCCAAGCGAGCCATTCGTCATGGACGTTCTCATCAATATTTATTGTGACATTATATATAATCATAATTTCTTGTTCTATAAAAAACGAACCAAAATAATAGAGGTTCTTCGTCAAAAGTTGAGGATAATGAATAATTAACTATCAGATCAAAAACAGCGTGACTACTTCGAGTTCTCTGTCTAACGAAAACCTATGTCTTCTCACTATTATTAGATTAAAACAACAATTAGTAAAATAACGTTTCCACACTTTTTGAAGAAGAACTAGAATTGATAAGTCTATATTTTTTATTGATTTAATCTTTTTTATTTATCTCCTAATAGATTTAAATAAGAAATATCTATGGAGTATATATCTGCACCCCCTCTATTATTAACGTCATAATAGGCACCAACATAAGCCGTTTTACCATCTAAAGAAACGGATATTGTTTTTTCTTCTTTTACGGTATTGATTGGCGCTCCCATATTTACGGGTTTACTCCAGTTTCCAGACTCGTCTTTTAAACTATAAAACAAGTCGTAACTTCCAAATCCATCAGCATATCCATTTGAAGAAAAGAATAGCACCTTTCCACTTGGGTGGATAAACACACACTTCTCGTCAGATGAGGTATTGATAACGCTGCCTAAATTCACAGGATCAGTCCAAGATCTTCCTGTTTTTTTCATCACATAAATATCTGCTTGTCCTTGTCCTCCTTTACGTTCGCTTACAAAATACAATTCGTTTCCGTCTGCTGTAATACTTGCACTACTTTCAAAATACGAAGAATTTAATTTTTTATTCATACCTTCTCTCTTCAACATTTCTTTTGGGCTACCCCACTTTCCCGAAGATTGGCTTTTTTTGGAGTAATAAATATCACCGCTTCGAGTAGCCCCTACAATATTTCTATACAATAGCAATTCGCCAGTAGGCATAAAACTCAATGCACCATCATGAAATTCGGTATTAATTTTACCTACAATCGGTTTTGCTTTGTTCCATTCTTTTTCTTCTTCGTTCCAAGTACTCATATACACATCTGAGTAGTATAGGTGGTCGTAATTAACATCTACTTGCCCTCCTTTAGTATCTGATCTTCTTGATGTAAAAACAAAAGATTTTCCGTCTAATGAAACGCATGGTGCAAATTCTGGGGAATTGGTGTTAATAGCCCCTCCCATATTGGTAATAACTGCTGCGGTGGGAGCAGAATTAGCTTTGGCATAATTACATTGTGCTATAAGCATATCGATGTCATATTCTTTTAATTTCTTTTCATTTTTAGCAAACGTAGTCTTAAATTTTTGGAATGAAGTAATCGCTTCGTCCAAATTACCTAATCGATGTTGAATGTTACCATATAAATAATCTGCGTCTTTTTCTACGTCTGGCATAACATCTACGGCTATTTTTATATGCTTTAATGCGGCTTTGAATTTTCCAAGTGAATATTGAGTTTCCGCAACACCGTAATGCGCTTTTGCATTGTCTTTATCTATATTAAGTACTTCTCTATAGATATTTAACGCTCCTCTAAAGTTATTGGAATAATATAGATTTTTAGCTTCCGATATTTTATATTGAATTTTAGCTTTGTCTATTACATTTTTAGTAGTGTCTGACTGAGCAGAGATGCTAAACACTGATAGTAAGGCAAAAAACAAAAGAAAAGTTGGTGCGAATTTCATATAAAACGATATTTAATTATTGTTAAAAACAAATCTAAGTTTATCTTTTGGTTTAAACAAAATTCTAACCTAGAATATGTTATAGTGTTGACAATTATTATTCCAAACTATAAACTGTCAACAGTGTCAGCTCACATCTAACACCAATTAATTTTAGGATTAAAACGTTGCACAATTTTAGTTTGCGTTAGGGATAGAAACGGCATCCTCCCACTCTTTTGGGAGTGGGAGATATAGTGGATAGCCCGACCTGAAAAGGGAACGCCCCAAGTATTATTAATACTTATTGATCTTAATTCCAAAGGTTAAATGAACGGCATAGACATCTAAATTATAAGATATTTTGGAGTCATATGTAGATGTGGCAACTCCTTTGGCGGTACTTACAAATTGTGACACTTCTACGAATGCCTTTCTATACCATCTGCCAAGCTCAAATTGATATCCTGCTCCTCCAAAAAACATGGTGTGCTTTACGGCTAGCTCTGTTTCGGTGTTTTGATAGTTGATGTTATAGTTGTTGCCGTAGCCTAGTTTCAGATAAAAATTGTTAGCCGCTGCATTTTCAAATACATTGACTTGTACAACGGCATATAATGGAATTGAACCTACAGTAAATTCGTGTTCATCTGAATAAGAATATAGTTTAACCTTGTTGGTGTAAAACCCTAAACCTGCCCCCACAATAACACGATCTTTGATGACGGTGGATATGTTGTAATCAACTTTGAAATTTCGGATACCTACACCAATGGAAGCTCTATGATCTAGCTTGATAAAACCTAAGGAGGACTCTTCTTGCGCAAAATTAGATAGCGCACCGCCTAAAAGTAATGCCAGCAAAATGATTTTATTTTTCATACCTAATAATTAATAGTGCTAAGCGGTGTTAGGTTAAAGGAGTTGTAATCAATAGAATACTGTTCCAAACCGTTGTCGCTGGTCATCAAAATAACATTAGGGTCAGTAGGGTGACGCATAATGTCGTAAGCTACTATGTTGTTGTAGGATACTGCTTGATAGATAGAGTTGGGAAATACGGCATTGAATATGGTCAGTCCGTTGCTTCCTTGCCCAACAAACAAGTGTTGATTGACTACTGCCATGCCATAAGGACTGTCCATAGGGATGCTTTCTATTTCTTGTGGATTTGATTCGTTTGTTATATCAACTACTACCAATTGGTCTATCCCGTTATTGTTGCACCCTCCATTAGTTGTTGATCTTAATGTAAGGTAGGCAACATTGGCATAGGGTAATACTGGGTCGCAAGATTTTACATGTTCATAGTCTGAGATTCTTGTAGGATTCGCTGGATTTGCTGCGCTAAAAATATGCATTGCTCTTTCAGAACCTATAAATATACGTCCATTTTCGGTGTATACAGTTTCCATCCCGTCTCCAAGATTAATAGATTTTACAAAGCTAACATTGTTATAGTAGTTTGACAATACATGCATTTCATCATCTGCTAAAACGTATATATGACCATAATCTACGGCTATTTTGTTGAGTGTGCTTCTTCCGCTTGTAAATGAAGATGGAACGGTCGATGTAGGGATGATTTCTTCTAAATAATCAACGTGGATTTTGCCTGCTTTTTTGATTTCCTTTGCTTCGGGGCTGCCCAATTCAAATTTATCTGTGCTGACTACATAGTCAAATCGGATTAAGGATTCGCCTTGATCATTTTTATAAGGGTTTCCAAAAATATTTTTGACTCTGCTGACTAAAACGGGGTTGTAGACATCTGAAATGTCTATTTTCATTAAGTCATAAAGCGATTCTGCATAGATCATGTTTCCTTTTACGTAGAATTCTTTGTTAAATGGAATTTGGATAAAAGACATTCTTTCGGGAGCTGTCATATCAAGGTTATTGAATATATGGATCCCTTTTCCTTTTTCTCCGATGAGTATATAATCTTGACCAATAAATATCTTACCTGGAGATTCGATGGCTTGTTTACCAAGCAGTATAGGTCGTTGTCTTATTTCATCAAGGTTTCCATAAACTGCAATGGCTTTTTCGTAGGTCATTTCGATTTCTCCTTTTGACTTAAAACAAGATGTAAAAGTTAAAATAATTGCTGTAAAAAGTATTAAATTTTTCATAGGTTTAATTTTAAAGTTAACAGATTTATAACAATTACCGAGCCATGTTTTGGTATTGCGTTCGGAATATACTTTTTTTGTGAATAATGAGAAGTGTCATAATGCTTTAAGTCTTTATATACGTTAATGGCATGAGACAAGCATCAGGCAATTGAGAGAAGAAAGACCGTTGCATAATTAGACTTTGCTAAGGGGGAACTCTAATTTAATCAATTTCTTCGTTCTTATGAAAATAACTTACTTATGATCAGCAGGTAATTCATTCATTAATTGTCACCTTAGCCTCAAACTTAATCAAAATATGGACTTCAGCAAGAGTCTTGAAGTTGATATTTAATATCTTGTATTTCTGACCAGATACTACTAACCGTTACTCGTATTATTGTTTATTTTTTTAGCTGCTATCTCAGCTGCCATCATATTTGCTGTAAATCCTTGTCCTTCGGGAGAGTGCGGCATAAATATCACATTTGGATTGTCTTTTGCCATTTCTCGCATTGTATCGTAATATTGTGTTAGAATAACAAAGTTCATAATTTCTTTTTGATCAAATCCACTATTAGCAGAAAATGCGCTGATAGACTCTTCAAACCCTTTGATAATAGCATTTCGTTGATCTGCAATACCTTGACCTTGTAGTCGCTTGCTTTCTGCGTCAGCTTCTGCTGCTTTTACTTTTCTAATCTTAGCTGCTTCTCCTTCTTCTTCTGCTGCTTTTTTATCTCTCGTTGCGGCATTGATTCGATTCATTGCGTCTTTTACATTGGCATCTGGATCTATGTCGGTAACCAAGGCATTTTGTATGATAAACCCATATTTTTCTATAGCATCTGAAAGCTCCATTTTAACTGCTCGTTCGATATCTTGCTTATTTTCAAAAACTTGATCTAATAATTTCTTAGGAACTTCTGCTCGTATTTCGTTGAAGACATACGATCTAATCTGACTTCTAAAATCTGACAATTCATACGCAGAGTTTCTGATACTATCTTCGTTGTCTTGAATGTAAAATTGTATTGCTACCCGAATGTGTACGGATACTTTATCTTTGGTAATGGTTTCGACATCTACTTCTAGTTCGTTTATTCTCAGATCTTGCGAATAGGCTACTCTGTCAATAAAGGGAATAAGCATTGAAAACCCTGCCCTTCTAATGCTATGAAATTTACCCATTCGCTCTACGAGGTTGGCACTTTTTTGCTTGGTTATCACTACTGATTTTACGACTAACGCAACTACTATTGCTATGCCAACTCCTGTTCCGTATAATTCTTCTATAATCATAATTTTTTGTCTTTTATTTTTAGTATATATAGTTTTTTTTAGTGTATATCCATCGTTATTAGTTGTGAAATAAATTTTGATCTTATGAAAAAGCTAAGTGAAAATAGGATGTAATGGTATAAGTTGGTTTGGAGAATGAAACCTACCAACTACTAGAGGAACCTCCGCCTCCAAAGCTGCCACCACCCCAAGATCCGCCACTACTGGAACCTCCCCCAAATCCACTTCCTCCTGAGGAAGATGATGTATCTCTTAGTTTGGGAATTCTATATGTAGTCAGTTCTGCGTGCCCGCAATTGGCACAAGCTTTCTTTTTTTCTCCCAGTCCAGATGAAGAATAGGTAGCCGAACGAATGGTTTTATCGTAAACGAGATACCATGTTTTAAATTGGCATCTTTTGCATTTGCTATAAGCTGTAAACCAGGTAGCGTATCTTAATATCAGTATATCATCGGGTTCATCTGTTATCCATACATCATAATCTATTGATTTTACAAACTCTTCTGTTCTTTGCCCTTTACTCAGATACTTATCGTCATCTATTTCTGAAAGTAAGCGCATTTCCAATCCTGTTTTTGGACTAAAACGAACTGTATTTCTCCATCGTTCCATTGTGTTCTCCACAAGCATATCTATGATATACATTGGCAGTGGAAATACATAGCTAAAAACATCTAGTTTAAACATCTTGATAATGTGGTACTTCTTATGAAGATCTTTGGTAAGAAAGGTTCCTAGATAAAATAATAAAAATATTACAAAAACAATAGCAGCTCCTGTTAGATAAATATATACTACCACTTCAAAACCTTTTAAGTATAGCCCCGAAAGAATAGCTCCCACAACCAAAGGCATATATACCGCAAATGGCCATATTTTCTCTGTCTCATCGTGCAATATTTTTAATGAAGCTATGCTCACAAATAGAAAAGCCATAACAAAACCAATGTCAAATACGTATCGATTAACATACCCAAATTCAGAGCCTTGTAATAAATAGGCGGCAAAAAAAGTCATAAATATTGCACCACCAATAGAACCCAAATAAATAAATGCTGTTTTTTTAGAAAAGCTAAAGTAGAGGGTTAATACCATTAAGATAAGCATTGCACCAAAGGCAAAATACATCCAGATTCCAAAAATACGATCTTGCTCTCTTGCTTCGACAACATACGCTTCTACACCTTCGTCAAAAACTCTTTTTTCAATAGCTTTGACACCTTCTAATATTCCTTTGTCATAATCTTCTGTATAGAAATACGGTGTGATATGCGAAGTTTGTATTTGGTTACAAGCGTAATCGGGGAAGTATTCTTCTGTAATTTCTCCCGTAGATATCGCCATATTCCGATCTTCAATAGCGCAAAAAACTACGATGCCGCGATCTCCTTTCCCTACACCCCAGAGGTTGCCTAATTCGGTAGCAAACGACAATACATTTTGATTGTTTATAGAAGCAACAAGTACAACAGCTATTTGAAATCCTTTGGCGTCATCCATATGTTTGCACATTTCATTCACATCAGCAATGGTTGCACTTGAAAGATAACCTTCAGGATCTGAAACATAAGAGTTGTTAGTTAATTTTATATTAGGAATTTCTTCAGGACTAGTGTACGCCTGCGAAAAAAGTGTGGATGCTACTATTAAAAAGAGGAAAAATAATAAGGATTTCATGTGTTATAATTTTTGATATTTATCGGATGCTCCGCCATCTAATTTATAGTCAGAAACAGCTTTATTGTATTGTTTTCTTTTCGTTTTAATTCTATTCTCAGCACCTTCCAAAGCAATGCGCAAATCATTTAATAAATCGGATTCAGCTACAGCACTTTTGCCATAGATAATCTCACCTAAAACTTGAGTGAGATTGGATTGCAACTTGTATTCTTCCTCGATAGAAAGGTCTGTATCGAGTTTGGACTTTATATTTTTAAGTACTTTTTTATTTTTTTTATCCTCTTCATTATCACTTGCTAATAATCCTTGCACTTTAGAGATAATCGCTTCTTGCTTTTCAAATGCGCTTTGAAGATCCATTTCTAGGTTTTCTATTTTCTCTTCACGTGCATTGGTCGTGCTTGGGTTGTTGTTAAATAGCATAAAATAAAAAGTAATTGCCATAACGATCATACCTAAGGTTGTTATTAGAATCGCTTGTGTGTTTTTTACCCGACCTTTTCCTTCTGACTTGTCAATTCTATTTTCAGAATTTAATGTAGCTAATACCTCTAATGCTTTTCTATCTGTAGATTCTTTAGCTAATGTAAGTTTGGCTTGTTTTTCTGCCATTTCCCTATACTCCTGATCTTCTTCATGGATAAACAAAAGTAAATAGGCTTTGGCCTTTATACCTCTTGCCCCTTTAATAAACGGATTAAGCAAAAGTGTTTCGTCTGCGCATTTAATAGCTTCTCGGTAGCTCTTATGCTTAAAATGAGATTCCGCCAAAACTTTTCTTTTCTCTGCTTCTCGCAAAACAATGTTCCACTCGGACTCAGTCATTCCCAAATCTTGAGAAATTTCTTTTAAGTCGTTTTGATTTATATTGATTTCATCATCCAAGATTCCCATGGTTTTGACTATAGCCATGTGTTTTTGAGTGATGTCGTTAAAGTTTTCCATAATGAATTTAATACCGCTCACAAGTTTAGCAAAAAAATAAACTAAACATCAAAAAGAATGACAAAATCCTCTTTTTTATGCGCAAGTATTTGTTTTTTTAGAAATTCTAATGTTTCATTTGAACTAAAATAAAGTAGCTTAGCACTTCATAAAACCTAAATAATGAAATTTTTAAGCTACATATTATCAAGTATATTTGGATTGACATTTTATATTTTGCTACTTATTTTCCATCCCCTTCAATGGATTGGATTAAAGGCTTTTGGATACAAAGGACATAAAGCAGTAGTTGATATAATGAACTTTTTCTTAACCAAATCTTTGTTAATATTGGGAGTTCCCGTTCGAGTAACGAATAAACAAAATATACCAACCAACTCTTCAATCGTTTTTGTATCCAATCACCAAAGCTTGTTTGACATTCCCCCTATTATTTGGGCATTCAGAAAACATCATCCAAAGTTTGTTTCAAAAAAAGAATTGGGTAAGGGTACGCCTAGCGTATCTTTTAACCTTAGACATGGCGGTGCTGTGCTTATTGACAGAAAAGATAAACGGCAAGCCATTTCTGCTCTCATTGAATTTGGTAAAAAAGTAAACAAAAAGAAATGGGGTGCTGTTATCTTTCCGGAAGGAACACGAAGTAGAGATGGTAAGCCAAAAGCATTTGCTCCGAATGGACTTCTCACTATAATAAAATATAACCCAGATTCCTATATTGTTCCATTGACGATAAATAACTCTTGGAAACTCTTTAGATATGGTAAATTTCCATTGGGTCTCTTTTCTCCAATGACCATTTTTACGCACGAACCCATAAAAATTGATTCAATGCCGCAGGAAGAGTTATTTATTCATGTGGAAAAAGTTATAAAAAGCGCTATCATTTGATGCTGATTAAAGTTTAGTGCTCTTGCTCTAGTCTGAATAAGTCTGAATAAGTCTGAATAAGTCTGAATCTAATAAGAATAATCCTACTTCACAACTATATTAAATTCTATATTTGCCGAGTTGTTAATTTGTTAAAAAGGATTCTAAAATTAAAGATATATGAAATTTATTAGTTACTTTTTGTCTTCCCTTTTTGGGGTAGTGTTTTTAATTTTAATTCTTGTTTTTCAACCTTTACAATGGATAGGACTTCATTTGTTTGGGTACAAAGGTCACAAAATAGTAATTGATTTTATGAACCTTATCATGACAAGAATTCTACTAATTCTTGGTATTCCGGTACGTGTTATAAACGAGCAAAACATCCCTAAAAACACGACCATTATCTTTGTTTCCAATCATCAAAGTTTTATGGATATACCTCCTATCGTTTGGGCTTTTAGAAAATATCATCCTAAATTTGTAGCTAAAAAAGAGCTAGCAAAAGGTACACCAAGCGTTTCCTTTAACCTTCGGCACGGAGGGGCATGCTTGATCGATCGCAAGGATAAAGAAAAAGCAGTAGAGGCATTAAATGAATTTGGCAAGCGATTAAATAAAAACAAATGGTCTGCTGTTATTTTTCCTGAGGGGTCAAGAAGTAGAGATGGTAAACCTAAACGATTTGCTCCCACAGGACTATTGACTATAATGAAACATAATCCAGATGCCTATATAGTTCCACTTTCTATCAATAATTCTTGGAAAATATTCAAATATGGAAAATTTCCTTTGGGAATCTTTTCTCCAATATCAATACAGACACACAAGCCAATAAAAATAGATTCTATGTCGCAAAAGGCACTACTTGCTCAGGTTGAAAAAACGATTAAAGATGCGATTGTACCTTAATCTTTTTTGTGTTTTAATTTTCATTTGATTTAAACGTATAACACCATTAATCACATAATAGTGTAACGGTCTTGAACAAAAAAAATCCCTCCCCAAATAAATGGAAAGGGATTCTAATGTTATTAAGTTGTATTAACTATAGCTACGCTTTAGCTTCAGCTGCTTCTTTCTTGATTAAGTTAAGAGCAGATCCGTGTCTGAACCATTCTATTTGTTGTTCGTTGTACGTGTGGTTACAAATGATGTTTTCTTTGCTTCCATCTGCGTGAACTACTTCCAGAGTAAGTGGTTTTCCGTAAGCAAATTCATTCAAATCTAAGAAGTTGAATGTATCATCTTCTTGGATTTTATCATAATCACTTTCAGTAGCGAAGGTAAGACCAAGCATTCCTTGTTTTTTCAAATTCGTTTCGTGAATACGAGCAAACGACTTAACTAAAACAACCATTACACCTAAGTGACGTGGCTCCATAGCTGCGTGCTCTCTAGAAGATCCTTCCCCATAATTGTGATCTCCCACAACGATAGTCTGAATACCCGCAGCTTTATATTTACGCTGTACCGCTGGCACTTCGCCCCTCGAACCATCTAATTGATTCTTGATGTTGTTGGACTCTCCGTTGAATGCGTTTACAGCACCAATCAAACAGTTGTTCGAAATATTATCTAAATGCCCTCTATATCTCAACCATGGTCCTGCCATAGAAATGTGATCCGTAGTACATTTACCTTCAGCTTTGATTAATAACTTCATTCCAGTGATGTTGTTTCCATCCCATGGTTTGAAAGGTGTCAAAAGTTGAATTCTTTCAGATTTTGGATCAACTTTCACTTCAATTGCGCTTCCGTCTTCAGCAGGAGCAACATATCCGTTGTCTTCTACTGCAAATCCTGATTTTGGTAATTCATCACCAAATGGAGGGTCTAGTTTTACTTGCTCTCCCTTATCATTTGTCAATGTATCTGTAAGTGGATTGAAATCTAAACGACCTGCGATTGCTATAGCAGCAACCATTTCTGGAGACGCTACGAATGCTTTAGTATTTGGGTTCCCATCTGCTCTTTTCTTAAAGTTTCTGTTAAATGAGTGTACTATAGAGTTTACTTCTTCTTTCTCTGCACCTTCTCTAGCCCATTGACCAATACAAGGTCCACAAGCGTTGGTAAAGATACTTGCATCAAGATCTTCAAAAACTTTCATAAATCCGTCTCTTGCAGCGGTATATCTTACTTGCTCTGATCCTGGGTTAATTCCAAATTTAGCTTTGGTAGTCAATCCTTTGTCCAAAGCTTGTTTTGCAATAGATGCAGCCCTAGATAAATCTTCATACGAAGAGTTGGTGCAAGAACCAATCAATCCCCATTCTACGTCCAATGGCCAACCGTTTTTCTTAGCTGTTTCTTTCATTTCTGAAACTGGTGTAGCAATGTCTGGAGAATACGGTCCGTTTAAATAAGGTGTCAAAGTAGATAAATCAATCTCTATCACTTCGTCAAAGTATTTTTCTGGATCAGCGTAAACTTCTGGATCTCCTGTTAAGTGTTCTTTTATTTCGTTTGCTGCATCAGCTACGTCATTTCTATCGGTTGCTCTAAGGTAACGCTCCATAGATTCATCATACCCAAACGTAGAGGTGGTAGCTCCTATTTCAGCTCCCATGTTACAGATAGTTCCTTTACCTGTACAAGAAAGTCCGATAGCTCCGTCTCCAAAATATTCAACGATAGCACCTGTCCCCCCTTTTGCGGTAACAATACCGGCTACTTTAAGAATAATATCTTTTGCAGCAGCCCAACCGTTTAGTTTTCCAGTCAATTTAATTCCGATTAATTTTGGGAATTTCAATTCCCAAGGCATTGCAGCCATTACATCTACAGCATCTGCTCCACCCACACCTACAGCAACCATTCCGAGTCCTCCTGCATTAACGGTGTGCGAATCTGTACCGATCATCATTCCACCTGGAAATGCATAGTTTTCTAATACTACTTGATGAATAATTCCCGCTCCAGGCTTCCAAAATCCAATTCCATATTTATTAGATACCGATTCTAAGAAGTTAAAAACCTCGCTGCTTGTGTTCAAAGCATTTTGCAAATCTGTAGAAGCTCCAACTTTTGCCTGAATCAAGTGATCCAAATGCGCTGTAGAAGGTACGGCTACTTTTTTCTTGCCAGCTTGCATAAATTGCAACAATGCCATCTGTGCTGTAGCATCTTGCATAGCAACTCTGTCTGGTGCAAAGTCAACATAGTCAACACCTCTTTCTAATTTTTTAGTAGCATCACCTTGATCCAAGTGAGCATATAAAATCTTTTCTGCCAATGTAAGTGGTCTTCCTACAGCTGCTCTTGCTGCCGCTATTCTTTCTGGAAATTTAGCATAAACTTCCTTGATCATATCTATATCAAATGCCATGTATTTTTGCTTTTAAATGATTAAAATTTGCTTTACTGCGAATGTACTATTTTACAAACTATTTTACATATTATATCGTATATTTTTGATTTTTGACTTTCTTATTTAGAATGAATATAAACATGAGCTAATGAACGCTTCATTGTTTATACTTAACTGTTTAAAATATGCAGTGGTGTTGCTATAAAATCTACTTTTGGAGCGTGAATTATTTTGACATCATCATAGCTGTTCCTCTTATTTGGTTTGGGTATAAAGGTTTTACTAAAGGTATTATTATAGAGATAACCAGCATCTTAGCGTTTATTCTCGGGATTTGGGGAGGTATTTATTTTTCGGATTACATTTCTGATGCTGTGATTGACAATATCAATAGCGAATATGAACCGATTATTTCATTCACAATTATTTTTGTAGCAATAGTGATTCTTGTCTTTATTCTTGGGAAACTACTTGAAAAAATAATAAATATTGCCCAGCTTAAAATTGCGAATAAACTTGGTGGTGCAGCTTTTGGGGTGGCCAAAGTGGTCTTAATGCTAAGCTTTCTCGTTACTATCATTGACCGTTACGACCAACAATTTGAGCTACTACCGCAGGATATGAAAAACGAATCTACCCTTTATCAGCCTCTTTGTGATATCTCTAAAATAATCGTTCCAGCGGTGCAAGATAGCAGAACTTTTACAGATTCTAAGTTTGATTTCGACTTTGATTTTTTGAAGAGTATCCCTAAATCTGATTAGGAGTAACTTTTACTTTTTTTTGCGTGAGGGATAGGAACGGCATCCTCCCAAAGCTTTTTTGGAGCTTTGGGAGATATAGTGGATAGCCCGACCCGTAGGGGCACGCCCAAATTGTAATAACGCTTATACTTTAAAATTTCTTGCTCAGCAACACTCAATAGAAAAGAATGTTTTCTGGGGCATTACCCAGTCGATTGTCATCTCGAGGGTCGGGCTTTCCGCTAAATCTCTTCCGAAAAAAATCGGAAGAGGATACCGCTTCTATCCCTAATGCAAAGGGAAATAAGGGGTAGATTAAAACGGGGAAACAACAATCTTAATGACAGACTTTTGAATTGGTATATCTTTTCTGAAAATTTCTAAAGAGTATATTCCTTGCGAAAATTCGGAAACATCTATATTCGAATTGTACAAATTAAGGTTGACTGACTTGATCAAAACACCGTACATGTTATATAAATTAAGGATGTACTTGTTTTGTTCAGATTCGTTTACAATAACGGAGAGCATATTTCTTACCGGATTGGGAAACACCTCAAAATCAATGGCGTGGAGCGTTGCTACGTTTGCAGTGGCGTTGTATTCTAATGCACCAATATCAACAGCGCTTCCTTGAGGTCTTGGGTAGTTGTTGAAGTCGAACGGAGGAGCATCTATAGCAGAGCCATTGTCTATAGCTCCAGAATTGGGTTTTAAATTAAAGTTGTCGAGAGTAACATCCCAAAATTCGGCATTTCCAATTACAGCGTTTGCACCAGAAACAGATTCTGGCGTATTATTAGAACCGTCTATTAAATTATGGTCAATTACTGGAGCATTCAAACTATTTTCAACTGCAAGCTGAGCACTGTTTTGGCTACAGATATTATTTCGTATGGTCACGTTCTCGGCATGAGGGTTATTGATTGTGATGCCATATCCCCAGCCGCCATCGTAAGATCCATTTTTGTAGCAAGTATTATTTATGATTTTAATATCTTTGATGGGTTTTGCGCCTGTAAACCCGATGTCACTCCACGCTCCTAGCTCTATACCTCCATATTTATTGTGGTGAGAAATATTGTTAATAATGATTACGTTCTCTAGTAATCCTCCGCTTTCAGATGCGAGTGCAAATCCGCTTTCTTTGCAATGGTGCACCACGTTTTTGTCGATTACAATATCGTAGGTGTGCGCATCCCAAGCATCTACATAGATACCTAATCTTCCGTTTAGATGATGCACAGCATTACCTATAACGTTTATAGCGAAAGATCCTTGTTTGATGTCAATTCCTTCTCCTCCATTTGTACCTAATCCATTATGGTGCACGTTGTTATTTATTATATCACAATGATTTGAGTTTGCAATAGTGATACATTCTTCTCCTCCATCGTTGCAGGCAAGTTCAATCTCATTGTTTTTTACTTTTATATGGTTGCTGTCCCAAATGCCGATACCACTGGAGTAGGTATTGTACGTTTTCGTATTAATAAATTCAATAAAACTTGTATTTTCTGCCCAAAATCCAGCAAAGGTAGAGTTGTGAACTTCTAATCCTATTACTTTTATAAAGTCTTGATTTGAAACATCAAACACACCATTCCATCCATTGAGATTGATACCCGTACCATCTATAATTACCGTTTCATTTTGAAAATTAGAATAGACAATAGGGTCGGTGCTAGTGCCCGAAAATTGCGCAATTACTATTTCGTTGTAGGTTCCTTGATGTATAAAAAGAGAATCGCCAGCTACCATAACGCTGGCTGCTTTTTGAATAGTAAGCCATGAAGATGATGGGCCTCCCACATTATTGTCATTGCCTGTTTTAGAAACAAAATAAGTAGTTGCACAACTAAAATTAGATATAAAGAGTAGTACTATAAATAAAGGTAAAAGTTTCATACCGTTAAAACTAAGGAAAATTAATTAGTATTTAAAAGATTTTATTATTATTCCTTAAAAATCTTACATTTGCATCCAATGCAGTTTAAAGAGATAATAGGAAATAAGGATCTGAAAGATCATTTGAAACAAACGATAACAAACGACCGAATAAGTCATGCACAAATGTTTCTAGGTAGTGAAGGCTCAGGTGGATTAGCGATGGCAATAGCATATGCACAAGCTGTTTTTTGCAAAAGCAAAGTAGAAAATGACAGTTGCGGAACATGCCCCGATTGTATTCGAGTGTCTAAACTTGGGCATCCCGATTTGCATTTTTCGTATCCTATATTGTTAAGTCAGGGCACACGAGTGAGCGATGATTTTATAGTTTCTTGGAGAGAGATTGTAAAAGACAGTCCTTATTTTGGGTTAGACGATTGGCATAACAAAATAGACGCAGGAAACAAGCAAAGCACTATTGCTAAAGATGAAGCAGCTAGTATTTTTAAGAAAATAAGCTTAAAATCCTTTGAGGGTGGTTATAAAATTTTGATTATTTGGTTGCCAGAAGCAATGAACATTTCGGCATCTAACAAGCTCTTGAAACTAATTGAAGAACCGCCTGAAAAGACGCTATTTTTATTAGTGTCGCAAGATCAAGAACAGATCATTACTACGATACGTTCTCGGACACAAATCATAAAAATACCGAAACCAACAGAAGCTGAAGTAAGCGCTTACTTACTCAAAAAACACAATTGCACATCGGAAGTAGCAGAAAATGTAGCGCACTTATCTGAGCGAAATATCGCCCTAGCAGAGCGGCTATTGGCAAGTGGAGAAACTGCAAGTACGCATCTCGACAATTTTATGACTTGGATGCGACTGACCTATAAGAGAGATATTTCAGAGACGGTTAACTTAGTTGATAAGATTGCCAAAACAGGAAGAGAAGAACAAAAGTCATTTTTGAAGTTTTGTTTGCAGATGTTTAGGCAGTGTATTGTTGGACATTATACAGGAGGAGCGCTTACGGTAATGACCACACAGCAAGCTGCTTTTTTGAAGAAATTCGCCCCGTTTATCAATCATAAAAACATAATGCAATTGACAGAAATGATGGAAGATGCTCATTATCATATCGAACGAAATGCCAATCCTAAAATCGTGTTTTTGGATGTGTCCTTGAAAATGTTTGCGCAGTTGAAAAAGAAGATGTGACCACCCTTCGAGAGCACTTCGACAAGCTCTTAAGAGTCTCTCAGGGCTCGCTGCTTTAGGTGCAAAAGCTTGAAAAAAAAAGTAGGGAATATTGAAATGAAATTTTATACTTGATTAATTAGGAAACAAATAGTGAAATATGGCAGGAATATACGTACACATACCATTTTGTAAAAAAGCATGTAATTATTGTGACTTTCACTTTAGTACAACAGCAACTTATAAGGAAGAAATGATTGCTGCTATCAATTCTGAAATTACACTTCGGAAAGACGAATTAGACCAAGAAATTATTAAAACCATCTATTTTGGAGGAGGAACGCCCAGTTTACTTTCTACCAAACAAATTAGGAGCATTATAGACCGTATCTATTCTACTTTTGAACTTACAAAAGATCCTGAAATCACTTTAGAAGCAAACCCAGATGATTTATCATTAGAAAAATTGAAGGAATTAAAAAAAGCAGGCATCAATAGATTGAGCATAGGTGTGCAATCTTTTTTTGCAGAGCATTTGGAATGGATGAATAGAGCGCACACTTCCAAGGAAAGTATTCAATGCCTCAAAGACGCTCAATCAGTAGGATTTGATAACATTACTATAGATTTAATCTATGGCATACCCACTATGACAGATGAGCAATGGTTTAAGAACATAGCGCAAGCCATTACGATGAATATTCCGCACATATCTGCATACAATCTAACTGTAGAAAAGAAAACAGCCTTAGATTATCAAATTAAAAAAGGTATTTCTCAACCGCTTGACGATGAGCAAGGGGCGCAACATTTTGAAGTGTTACAAACTTTGCTTAAGGCAAAAGGGTATATTCATTATGAGGTGTCTAATTTCGGAAAAGAAGGTTACATTTCTAAGCACAACACCAGTTATTGGCAAAGTGAAAACTACCTCGGTTTTGGTCCTTCTGCACATTCATTTAACGGCTCAAATAGATCTTGGAATATATCCAATAACAAGAAATACATGCAGAGCATACAAAAAAAGGAACTACCTTGTACTGTTGAAGAATTATCTAATGCGGATAAGGCCAACGAGCACTTGATGTTAGGCTTGCGAAATATTTGGGGATGCAACTGGGAATACTTAGAGAGTTGTCTTTCTTCATATCAATTACGACAACTAAAGGCAGAGTTGGTTACCTATATTATGGATGGGCAAATTCTCAACTTCCCTTCTGGATTTAAAATTTCGGATTCGGGTATTTTATTTGCCGATGGCATTGCGAGCGAATTGTTTGTGGAGTAGTAAAAAAAGGACGAAACTGTATTCAAATTTATTCTTTGATAGGATAATTTCGAGAACGGTGGCTTCGAGCGTCTTCCTAGCGTCAGCCTCAGCCACCGTTTTCGAAATTATCAAACGAGTATTTTCATTACTGGGTAAATTCAACCACGATACGCAAGTTTATAAATGTATTAAAACAACTTAGTATCTGGCAATAACTTAAAAGTCATTCTGAAATGCTCGTTGGTTCCATGTTCTGCAATAGCAGCTCGGTGTTTTTTGGTGGGATAGCCCATGTTTTTATCCCAGCCATAGACAGGGAAGTCTTTGTGAAGCATTTTCATAATGTCATCTCTGTAGGTCTTTGCTAAAATGGATGCCGCTGCGATGCTCATGTATTTACTATCTCCCTTTACTATACAGTGATGTGGTACTTTATTGTATTTTGTAAATCTATTTCCATCCACTAAAATCTGTTCAAAATTAGCCTCTTTAATTCCGTCTAATGCTCGATGCATAGCAAGAAAAGATGCATTTAGGATGTTGATTTTATCTATTTCTTCGTTGCTAACTACCCCTATTGCATAGGCAATCGCTTCTTTTTCAATTATGGGACGTAATGCATAACGCTGTTTATCCGTTAGTTTTTTTGAATCGTTTAGTAATTCGTTATTAAAGTCTAAAGGGAGAACTACCGCAGCTGCCACTACTGGACCTGCCAAGCAACCACGCCCAGCTTCATCGCACCCTGCTTCTATTCGGTTTTTGTCTAGGTATGGTTTGAGCATCATGAATTAATTTAAATTTACTTTGTATATGTTCGAAAATAGAAAAATCTTCATGAAAAATAGTTTTGATTTTGATATTTTTCCGACCAGACACTACTTAAATACAAATTTATCAAAATTCTCTAATGGCTATCAAGAAAATGCTATTACATAATATAAAAACACATCTACCGAACCACTTATAATTTAAGACTGTTTCAGAAGTCTATATTTTTTTGTGAATTACGAGGCTGGAGTAAAAATTTACGAATGAGTTACCTTTTGATAATAATTGAGTTAGTTTTTTGTGATAACGAAAAAATTGTTTAAAAATAGGCGCTTGCTTATAGCAAACGTCTAATTGTGTATCGGTTTTAATTTTTATATCTATTTTTACACCAAACTAAAAGTACGATATGAAAAATCCATTTTTACAACCATTCAACGCTCCTTTTGAAGCGATACCATTTGATAAAATAGAATTGAAGCATTTCTTACCTGCATTTGAAGAAGGCATCAAACAAGGTAAAGCTGAAATTGAAAAGATCAAAAATCAGTCTCCTTCTTTTAAAAACACCATAGAAGCCCTTGAAAGAAATGGGCATTTATTAGGAGCAGTATCTAGTGTTTTCTTTAATCTTAACAGTTGCGAAACTTCTACAGAAATGCAAGAATTAGCACAAGAAGTATCACCCAAGTTAACGGCATATTCAAACGAAATTTCATTAGATGCTGATTTGTTTGAAAGTGTAAAATATGTATATAAACATGAGGATAGAAGCTTGCTTAGTGCAGAGCAAATCTACCTGTTAGAGAAAACATATAAAGGATTTGTGCGTAGTGGCGCTAACTTATCTGTCGAAGACAAAGATAAGCTAAAAGAAGTTAATACTAAGCTGGCAAAATTATCGCTTACGTTCTCTGAAAACGTGATGAAAGATTCGCAAGAATTTGAATTTCACCTTGAAGATGAACAAGATCTGTCAGGTATGCCAGACGGAGCAAAAGAAGCTGCCGCAATGTTGGCTAAAGCCAAAGGGAAAGAAAACGGATGGTTGATTACTTTGGACTATCCTTCATATATTCCTTTTATGAAATATGCTGATAATCGAGAACTTAGAAGGCGATTGAGTGAAGCTTTTGGAGCTAGAGGATTTAATGACAATGCGTACAACAACGAAAGTACGATAAAAGAAACGGTAGCATTACGTTTGCAAAAAGCACAGCTACTTGGATATGCTTCATACGCAGACTTTGTGTTAGAAGAGCGCATGGCCGAACAACCAGTAAAGGTGATTAAACTTTGGGACGAGTTGCTTGAGGTGGCGCTCCCCAAAGCAAAAGAGGAAATAAAAGAATTGCAAGATATTGCCCAAAGGTTAGGTGCTGACATTACACTGGAATCATGGGATTTTGCCTATTATGGCGAAAAGCTTAAAAATGAAAAATTTGCGATTAATGACGAACTATTAAAACCATATTTTAAATTAGAAAATGTATTGGACGGAGCTTTTCAAATAGCAGATAAGCTATATGAAATCACTTTTCATAAACGAGAAGATATCCCTACTTATCATCAAGACGTAATGACGTATGAGGTCAAAGATCTTGACGGTAATTTTGTAGCACTTTTCTATGCTGATTTCTTTCCGAGAGAAGGAAAAAGAAGTGGCGCTTGGATGACCTCATTTAGAGGTCAAAACAAATATGACAATAAGAATCAAAGACCATTTGTATCTATTGTTTGTAATTTTACCAAACCTACAGAAACAAAACCTTCGCTGCTGACCTTCAATGAGGTTACTACGTTGTTTCATGAGTTTGGACATGCGCTGCACGGGATTCTTGCAGATGGATATTACGAAAGTCTTTCTGGCACTTCTGTTTTTTGGGATTTTGTAGAGTTGCCATCTCAACTAATGGAAAACTGGTGTTACGAAAAAGAAAGCTTAAGCCTCTTTGCAAAACATTACGAAACAGGCGAAACCATACCTATGGAATTGGTTCAAAAAATAAAAGATAGTGCACAATTTTTAAGTGCCTACCAAACGGTACGTCAAACTAGTCTTGGTCAATTGGATATGTCTTGGCACAATCAAATTGAGGTAAGCGAATTATCTGTTGTGGATTTTGAAAAAGAAGCCACTAAAAATACGGCATTGTTTCCTTTTAATCCAAACACAACTACATCTTGTGCTTTCTCTCACATATTTGCCGGTGGTTATGCTGCGGGGTATTATAGCTACAAATGGGCTGAAGTATTGGAAGCAGATGCTTTTGAATACTTTTTAGAAAATGGAATATTCAACAAGGAAATAGCTACCTCATTTAAGCGAAATGTATTAAGTAAAGGAGGTAGCAAGCATCCAATGGAATTGTATAAAGCGTTTAGAGGCGCTGAACCTAGCAGTAAAGCTTTGTTGAGAAAAAGTGGGTTGCTATAACTTTTGACCTATAAACTAAAGACCAAAGCGGAGGTCTTTAGTTTGATAAACATTGTCTATATTTGCATTCTTATAAAAAAATGTCACATACATAATATTATGAATTTTATAGAAGAAATGACGTGGAGAGGAATGATTCACGACATCATGCCAGGTACAGAAGAGCAACTAAACAAAGAAATGACTGCCGGTTATATTGGGTTTGACCCAACAGCTGATTCTCTTCACATAGGGAATTTAGTGCAGATTATGACTTTGGTTCATTTTCAACGAGCTGGACATAAACCATTTGCGCTAGCTGGTGGAGCTACTGGTATGGTTGGTGATCCCTCTGGAAAATCTCAGGAACGCAATCTTTTAGATAACAAAACCCTCAATCATAATCTAGAATGTGTAAAGAAACAATTAGAGAAGTTTTTAGATTTTGACTGTGGAGATAACGCAGCGGAACTAGTAAACAATTACGATTGGTTTAAGGAAATTAACTTTTTAGATTTTATAAGAGACGTAGGAAAACACATTAGTGTCAATTATATGATGGCAAAAGATTCTGTGAAGTCACGCTTAGAAACGGGAATGTCTTTCACAGAGTTTTCTTACCAACTTGTTCAGGGATATGACTATTATTGGCTTTATGAGAATAAAAATTGCAAGCTCCAAATGGGAGGCTCTGATCAGTGGGGCAATATAGTGACAGGAACAGAATTGATACGAAGAAAAGGACAAGGTAAAGCCTTTGCTATCACTACGCCATTGATAAAAAAAGCAGATGGGACTAAGTTTGGGAAAACAGCTGGAGGAAGCATTTGGTTAGATAAGAACAAAACATCTCCGTACAAATTTTACCAATATTGGTTTAACGCCTCTGACGAGGATGCCGCAAATTTCATTCGTATATTTACATTTAAAACAAAAGAAGAAATAGAGGCTTTGGAGTCCGAACATAAAGAAGCTCCGCATTTGAGAGTGCTTCAAAAAGCGCTAGCAGAAGACATTACGATTAGGGTTCATGGAAAGGAAGAGTTGCAAAATGCCATAGAAGCATCTCAGCTACTTTTCAAAAAAGGGGATGAAGCTATTGCTGCATTTAAGAATATTAGCGAACAATTATTCAATGACGTATTTGAAGGGGTGCCTCAAGGCGAGGTGGCTATGTCTGAATTAGAACAAGGGATAGAAATTGTCAGTTTTTTGACAGAAGCTAGTGGATTTTTGCCGTCTAATAAAGAGGCTAGAAGGGCTTTAAAAGAAAATTCTATAAGTATCAATAAAGCAAAAGTAAAAATGGATGCTATAGTTAATACTAGTGTTTTGATTGACAATAAATATATACTCCTTCAAAGAGGTAAGAAAAACTTTTTTGTAGTGAAAGTTGTCTAAAGGGTATCTCAAAAAACTCTTTTTCTTCACATTCATTATCTTTTGTTGAAAGAAATGAGTATTTAAAATGCAGCGGTCGAACGAGTATTCTGAAAAGTAAATTAGGTCACATATAAATGCTGGGGCTAATTCATATTTTTGTTTTTAAGTGTGTTTATTACTCACGTTAATTTCTTTTGAATTGTGTTTATAGGTCTTTTGGTAAAAATAAATCATTCAAATTATAGAACTTTTTATAGCCCAAAAATATGAATTAGCCCCAGCATT
>CAMZLL010000191.1 GCA_947311505.1 uncultured Cryomorphaceae bacterium | reverse complement strand
TAATGTATTTTGCAGAAGAGTATTTACGTATTATTGAAAAAAATAAAATATATAAAAATACAATTTTTTTAGATGATTTAAATATTGATCCAGAACACATTAAGGTTTTGACCAATATTAGAGAAGGGGAAAGTAATAAGGTTGAATTTAAGTCTAGCTTTAAGTTCCCATGAGAGAATATAAAAAGTAAAAAGAAACGTAAAAAAAAATTTAAAAAAAGTTTGATTTTCAAAATTTTTAGAAATATAATTAGTATGATAAATGCTCAAGGTGGCAATATATATGTTGGTATTATAGAGAATGACGATGTGATTAAGGGTGAATATAAAGGTCATACTATAAAGTATGGTGATATAACATTTTTAGATGTAGATTACTCAATGAAAAAGTTTGGTTTAGATCTAGATTCAGTTGTAAGGAGTATGCAAATTAATGTAGAAAATTATACAAACTATAGTATTCAAGATTTAGATAGTTATTTTTCTTTCAAGAAGTATTGTTTAATGAATAAGGAGGGAAAGACAGTATCTTTGGTAAGAATTAATGTGACCCCCAAAAAAAATAAAGTGTCTATCTTATGCGATTCTCAGAAATTAGAAGTAAAAAGAGTTAAAACCATGACCGTGTCAAAAAGAATTAATTAAAAAATATTTCAAAATTTTATACTATTCTTAACTGTTTGTTTTTGAATTTTTTCTAATGGAATAGTTTTTACTGAGGAAATTTTTTTTACAACTTCCTTTACATAAAGTGGTGCATTCGTTTCCCCACGAAATGGGACTGGTGCTGCAAATGGTGAGTCAGTCTCTATCATGGTTTGTTTCATATTTAAAATTTTTAAGGTTTTATCTAAGTTAGCAAAGGTGCAAACTCCAGGTATTGAAATAAAGTAATTGGGATTTTTTTGAATTTTTAGAGCGGTATTTGCTTTTCCTGTGAAAAAATGAAAATTAGCTTTTACTTGTGGATACTCTTCAAGAATAGTTAGTGCATCTTCGTAAGCATCTTCATTTTCTCATGGTCTTATGTGTAGCATAAGCGGCAAGTTGTTTTTGGAAGCAAACTCTATTTGTTCAATAAATAGTTTTTTTTGGCGAGAAATTTCGTTATCAAAATCACTGGGGTTGATTTTCCTAATCTCTAAATCTTTATGTAATCAGTAATAATCCAAACCACATTCACCAACTCCTACCACTTTATCCTTATTTTCATTTAATATCTTTTGAAAAAAGACTTCATTGAAATTTTCTTTTTCTGTTGGGTGAATACCGATGGTGCAATAAAAATTAGCTTTATTTTTAACAAAATTAATAGCTTTTTTTGAATCTTTTTTGCTAACTCCTACAGAAATAGTTCATATATTCTCTTTTAACATTTGTTGAGCAATTTCTTCTCTGTCGCCCTTAAAAAAATCAGAATGTAAATGAGAATGAATATCAAAAATGTCTATTTCTTTCATTTTTTTATTTTAACAATTAAATATTTTTACACAAGATATATTTGATTTTTTATAAAAACAGTTTAAAATTAAATTAAAGGTTATTGATAAATTTCTAGCCTATAAATTTTTAAGGGAATTTGCGTGAATAATATTCCTTGGAATATTTTCCAGAATACCCACCTAGATCTTTTCTAGGAATTTAGGCAATAACCTAAAACGAACTCTTTTTTGGAGTTCGTTTTGTATTGTGTTAAAATGAGGGGATGATACCAGGAATTATAATTTTACTAGTTACATCAGTTACTTATTTTATAGCTTACTATTATTTTTCTAAGTTATATAAAAATAATTTAAATAAAATAATTATTTTAGATATACAAATTTTTGTAATTATTACAACATTTTTTTATGTTATTTTTGGTGAGAAAAGTATTGGTGGAATTAGTTGATTTTTATATTTTTTAACTGTGGATTTTATAGTAGAAGGTCTTTTGTATTACTATTATTTTATTTTTAAAACTAATAATTTGAATGAAAAAGAAATTGAACTTTTAGAAAAATTAATTAGCAAAGAGAAAAAAATAGAAATAAAAATAGATGAACTGAGAGAAAGAAAAGATGAAAAAAAAATTGTGAGTGAAAAGTATAACTTATTGAAAATAAAAAAGGACATTAAAAAAATAAGAAATAAGAAATAGTAATATGGCTCATTCAATTATCGAATTTATAAATAATTTTGTACTAAACCACACATCCTGGGTCTATTTTTTTGCCTTCACATTTGCTCTGCTAGAGGGTGTTGTTATCTTATCTGTTTTACCAGGGACTACACTTATTTTAATTTTTGGGACATTTGCTGTTTCAGGGAAAGTTGATATTTATTATTTAGTACCACTGGTTGTTTTAGGAGCTTTTATTGGTGATAATATTGGCTATGTTCTTGGTAGATATGCTCATAAGATTATTGAAAAGAGTGGGATGATTGATAATGTGTATTATGATTTATCAAAAGAATTTATTAAAAAACATGGAGGAAAATCAATATTTTTTGCTCGTTTTGTTTCTATTCTTAAAGAATCAGCTCCTTTTACAGCTGGGGTTATGGAAATGAATAGATTGAGATTTTCTATATATAATTTCTTGGGGGCTTTAGGGTGAGCTACAATGATTTTCTCTTTAAGTTATATTGTAGGAGAAATAAAATCTATTTTGGATTTTATGAAAATTATTGGAACACTAGGTGTTTTGGGTTTTGTTTCCTTAATATCTCTGTTTTATATAAAGAATAAGGATTTAATTAAAAATAAATAGTATGTCAAAGTTTTACATAGTAGCAACACCAATTGGTAATTTAGAAGATATAACTTTTCGTGCTATTGATATTTTAAAATCAGTTGATTTAATTTTAGCTGAAGATACTAGAGTTACCAGAAGACTTTTGGATAAATATGAAATAAAAAACAATTTGGATTCCTACAATTCTTTTTCTACAGAATCTAAAAAGAATAAGATAATTAATCTTCTTAAAGACAATAAAGGTATAGCACTTGTTTCTGATGCTGGCACTCCTACTATTTCTGATCCTGGAGTAAAAATTGTTTCCGATTTATACCAAGAGTTTGGTGATAATCCTGAAATAGAAATTATCCCAATTCCAGGAGCTTCTGCTGTGTTATCTGCACTTTCTGTTTCTGGATTCCCATCTTCTGAGTTTACTTTTTATGGTTTTTTACCTCATAAAAAAGGTAGGCAAACTATTTTTAAAGAAATCGCAGAAAATAAAAAAACTGCTGTTTTTTATGAATCACCTCATAGGCTTTTAAAAGCTATAAATTCATTAGAAGAATTTTGTGAAGATGATAGAAAAATATTTGTAGCCCGCGAACTTACAAAGATATATGAACAAAAGGTGAGAGGGACTGTAAAAGAGGTGAAAAGATATTTTGAAAAAAATAATGATAAAATAAGGGGGGAGTTTGTAATTGTCGTTTCTGGGGTAGGGAAACCAGTAAAACATTAAAAGTAATTAAAGATATATTTTTCATTAAAAGCAAATGAAATATTTTTAAGAATATAGTTTATATAAAAAATATGGTTAATAATGTAAAAAAAATAAAAAAAGAAAAGTATCCAAATTTGGAAGGTAAAAAAGCGAAGCTTTTTTGCCTTCCCAATCAAAAAGAAGAAAAAATTTGTCTAAAAGATTTATTAAAGCAGGGGAAAAATATTTTATTATTTTTCTATCCCAAAGATATGACTTCCGGCTGTACCGCCGAAGCAATATCTTTTTCTAATAATTTGAGAAAGTTAAAAAATCAAAATTTAATAATTTACGGAGTTTCAAAACTTGATGCTAAATCAAAGCAAAAATTTATTGATAAGAATAATTTAAAAATTGATTTGCTGGCGGATGAAGATTTAAAAATTTGCGATAAATATGGAGTTTGGAGAGAGAAAAATATGTATGGTAAAAAGGTTATGGGAATTGCCAGAGAAACTTTTTTAATTGATGGAGAAAATGGAAAAATCATAAAACATTGGCAAAAGGTAAAACCAGCTGAACATGTGGAGGAAGTTTTGGCTTTTGTGAAGGAGTTGAATAAGAAATAAAAAATCAATTAAATTTTCTTAAAAAATTAGCAATTGAAAAAGGTGTGGGAATTTGCTTCGCAAATTCCCGCTGTTATTTTTTTATACTTTTAAATATGGTAGAATAATTCTATGAACAAAACATTTGCTGTTAAAAAAATTCAAGAAAAATTTAATTTAAATCATATTTTAGCAAAAATACTTTTAAATTCTGTTAAAAAAAGTAATTTCTCGGAGGAGGATTTGGAAAAAATTTTTCAAAGATATCAAAAAGCAAAAGCAAAACCCTTTGTTAAATGAGTAGGCGGAAAAAGGCAATTATTAAAACAATTTAAAGAATTAGGTTTATATCCACCAGAAGATTTTGATCCATTAAAAAATACTTACTTTGAACCTTTCGTTGGTGGCGGAGCAGTATTTCTAGATTTACTACCTAAAAAAGCAATTCTTTCTGATATGAATCAAGAATTGGTTATAACTTATAAT
>CAMZLL010000190.1 GCA_947311505.1 uncultured Cryomorphaceae bacterium | reverse complement strand
TTCCTGAAGACTGTGCGTTTACAATAAAAGGAAGCGATAAAATCAATTTTTATAGAATCATACAAGAAACTTTTAACAACATCATTAAACATACCCAAGCAAAAGAAATAGAAATATCAGTGAACATTATTGGCAACTCGTTTAACCTCATCATAGAGGATGACGGTATTGGGTTTAACACTCCCTCCACCCCCACACCATACAGTTCATTTGGACTAAGCAACATAAACAAAAGAGCAGCAGCGTTGAATGCTCAATTAGACATAGACAGCAAGGTAGGTAGAGGAACAAGCATTTCACTAACATTTAATATAGAGGATTATGATTAGATTATTTATAGTTGACGATCATCAGATGATGCTAGACGGCATACATGCCTATTTTGAAAACGATACAGAAATAGAGATAATAGGAAGTAGTGCTTCGTACGACAATGCTATACGACAAATTATCAACAACGCTCTTGATTTTGACATCTTACTTACCGACCTCAACCTAAAAAACAAAACTGGAGTTGACTTAATAAAAAAATTGCAAGAAACTGGTAAAGAATGGAAATACATAGTCTTAACGATGTATTTTGAGAACAGTATTCTTGCTGAATTAAAAAATATAGGTGTAAACGGCTACTTGCACAAAGATGCACCTCAACTAAAGCTCAGAGAAGCGGTTTTAGAGGTTGCTAAAGGTAAAAAAGTATTTCCTGAATCCTCAAAAGAAAACCTAAGTTACGACTTTCAATTGGACGATTTTAGAGTAAAAGACCATTTTGGAGGTAAATACAAGCTCTCCAAAAGAGAGCTTCAAATAGCACTATTGGTAACCGATGGAAAAAGCACTGATGAGATAGCCGAAGCACTAGATTTAAGCCCTGCAACAGTTTCTACACATCGAAAAAACATTCATAATAAAACCAAAACAAGTACTCCTTTGGAGCTGTATAAGTTGTTGAATGGGGAGCGTTAAGGTTAAAATGCTCTTATTGCTCTTATTGCTTTAGTATTACTCTTTAAATAACTTGACACCACGTTATTGTTAGGGTCATAAAACTCAACGAAATAAGCCGTTCCATTGCTTCTTTCTGTACTACTCCACACAAAATAACTTGCAGGAAGTAATGTTACCCCAACAGTTCCGGAAAGTGCTTTATTAACAATTCCTCGATTGAGTTTAAGACTATTTAATTCATCAAGACTTGGTATATACCAATCTGAAAAACCACCATCCGTTAGACCATTTACATATATAGCTGCTGCACTATTTGTCATTAAAGAAGTATTATATGCCCCATCCCAAGTACTAGTTGCCCCCGTTGTTGTGGCACTCGCCTGCCAGACTGCTACATTATCATTTTTATTTACTATTAACCCGTGTTGCAATCCATCGCTTTCCTTATGAATTTCATAAACTATTCCTCCGAGAGTGTCCAAACCTAGATAAAATGGGTCGGTTAATAAACTTACACTATTCCCTCCAGAAATAGAAAGCGTGTTACCACTCAACCCAAGTGTTTGAGAATCTGTACCTGTACCATCTTGTAATGCAGCAAGATTTACTATAGCAGAACTTCCATTTTCGATATCTATTTGAAGATTCGTTCCTGTTAAAGTTGCTCCTATAAGATTTTGATCGTCTGTGGTACTTACCGTATTTCCTGAGATTACTTTGACCCATTCTGTGCCATCCCAATAATAAAAACCAGGCGTTACCGAAGTTGCTCCTGTTCCTGCTGTGGCAGTATTATAAACCATCAAGCTGGTAGCCGGTGCAGTTACAGGTGTAGCTACATTTGTTCCTGTCAAGGCTATTCTAGGTATCAACAAACCTTTGTCTGCACTCGATACATCTAGCATGGCACTTGCGTCTGGTGCAATTCCTGTTGCATTTACGCCTATGTTTTGCGCTTGTAAGATTAATGTATTGAGGAGTAGGACTGGTATTAGTATATTTTTCATAGTTTCTCTATTTGTTCGTACAAAACTATATGAGGTTAAGCAGAATAAAAATACCTAATGGTAGGTAGGAAACATTCTTCATATACTACCTCATAAAAACATTCTCCAACTAACAAAGCCAAGAAACAAATAGGTAGTTTGAACTACCAAACTAAAATGCATATCATAAAATAGGTGCTACCGATTTATGTATAGGGCATCATACAACATTGATTTAGAAAAGCGTTAAAAGATAGGTATAATGTAGATGATTAGATATAGCTATTTACTCGACTTCTAGCGAAAACCAAAGAGTAGATTTTCGAGCGAAGTTGAGAAGACCTTTCTTTTATCATTTTTTTTCTTATCTTCGCACGAAGCAATAAAATCAATCTATTATGTTAAAATTAGGCGTTATAAGAGAAGGAAAAACTCCACCAGACAAAAGAGTTCCTTTATCTCCAGAGCAATGTGAATTTATCTTGAACAACTACGAAAATGTAGAGGTTTACGTTCAAAAAAGTGAGATTAGAAAATTTAAAGACGAGGAATATTCTAAACTTGGTGTAGCTGTGGTAGATTCCGTAGCAGATTGTGATGTATTGATAGGCGTAAAAGAAGTACCAAAAGACGAATTGATTGCTAATAAAAAATATTTATTCTTTTCGCATACCTATAAAAAGCAACCTTACAATAGGGATTTGCTCAATGCTATATTAGATAAAAACATACAATTAATTGACTGGGAAGTCATTACAAACACTAAAGGTCAACGATTAATTGCATTTGGAAGATACGCAGGAATAGTAGGTGCGTATAATGGATTCATCACCTACGGATTAAAAACTGGAAGATACAATCTTAAGCCTGCCAATGAATGCGAAGACCGAGCTGAAATGGAGGCAGAATTAGATAACGTAAAATTACCTAACAACTTCAAAGTAGTGATTACTGGAAAAGGTAGAGTTGGTGGTGGCGCATTAGAAACCCTATCATGTATGCCTCAAATAAAAGAGGTTTCGCCAGCAGATTTTATTGCCAAGACTTTTGACCATCCTGTATATACAGTACTGGGAGTAGATGATTACAACAAAACAAAAGACGGTTCGGAATTTGACAAAAAGCAATTCTACGCAGACCCATCTACCAACTTTGAAAGTGACTTTTTAAAATATGCAAAAGTTGCAGATATGTACATAGCCTGTCATTATTGGGACAATAAATCTCCATTCATTTACACACGAGAACAAGCCAAAGACAAGGATTGGAACATCAAAGTAGTAGCAGATGTGAGTTGCGATATAGATTGTGCAGTAGCAAGTACCGTTCAACCTTCTACCATTGCAGACCCTATTTATGGATATAATCCCATTACCGAATCTGTTGACGACTTCATGAAAGAAGGTGTGATAGCTGTAATGGCTGTGGACAACCTACCTTGCGAGCTACCAAAAGATGCATCTGTAGATTTTGGGAAAATGTTTATTGAGCATGTACTAGAACCTATAGCAGGCAACGACCCTGACAAAATCATAGAAAGAGCGTCTGAGACTAAGGATGGTAAACTGACTTCGTATTTCTCGTATCTTCAAGATTATATTGAAGGAAAAGAATAATATGCTTCCTATCAATAGGTAATACCAACCTAAGTTTGAAAAGTAGTAATTTTATACAATAATCAGAAAGAAAAAAAGCAGAAAAAGGCTGCTAATGAATATTGAAATGCGCCTAATAAACCGTTTCTTTTTCACTTCTTTTGATCAGAAAACCAATCCATAACTATTGCTATTTATATATTTTTTTAACTGTTTTTAGAAAGTAAAAAACGTTGAGATTGTATATCAAAATGTTCTATTTTTAATCGAAACGTTTCAAAAAGGCTTTTCAAAAGTAATTTGGTATAATTCATCTAAAATTAATCTAGTAGAGTGCTATAAAAATTTGGTAAAATTCTATAATGAAACAGCATTATCTACTATGTAAACTACTTTTTAAGTATCTTCGCAAGCACAAATGAAACACTTAACTTTCACATTCTTTTTATTCTTTTATTTGATTGCTATCAGTCAAGAAAAGAGGTCTATAAGCATTACAAAAACCAGCAATGACATAGAGATTGATGGCTTATTAAACGAACCCATTTGGTCAACGGCACAAAAAGTAGGAGATTTTTGGCAACAATACCCCGCAGATGTAAACAAAGCCACTACACGTACAGAGGTAATGCTCTGTATGGGCGAACACAACTTATATGTTGCTGCTATTTGTTTTGACAAGCAAATGAATTTACCTTTTACAGTTCAATCCTTAAAAAGGGATTTTTCTTTTCCCCGAAACGATGCGTTTGCTATTTTCATAGACCCATTCAAAGATCAAAGCAATGGTTTTAGTTTTGCAGTAAGTCCTGAAGGAGTGCAACGAGAAGGAACACTTACTAATGGAGGAGCTTTTGGAGTAACTACTGCTTGGGATAATAAATGGTTTAGCAAAGTTACTGTTCTCGAAGATCGATGGATTGTAGAAATGAAAATTCCATTTAAATCTATTCGATACAAGGAATCCGAACTCGAATGGGGAGTAAACTTTGCTAGAAATAATTTAAAAATCAACGAAACCTCTGTTTGGAACCCAGTACCTGTCAATTTTAACGTAGCCTCCCTCTCCTACTCTGGCAATCTTGTTTGGGAGACACCACCTCCAAAAGCGGGTGTCAATGTATCATTTATTCCCTACGTCTCGGCTGGAGCTTTTAGAGATTTTGACAACAATACTTCAGAATTTAAACCCAACATAGGCTTTGATGCTAAAATTGCTCTATCGTCCTCATTAAACCTAGACCTTACCGTAAACCCAGACTTTTCTCAGATAGATGTAGATGTACAGGTCACCAACCTAAATCGTTTTAGTATATTTTTTCCAGAAAAAAGACAATTTTTCATTGAAAACAGCGACCTTTTTAGTCGATTTGGTTTTAGCAAAATCCGTCCTTTCTTTTCTCGAAAAATAGGATTAGATGATAACGGGCAACAGCTTACCATACTTGGAGGAGCAAGACTTAGCGGTAAGTTAAATAAGAACTGGAGGATTGGTTTATTGAACATGCAAACTGAAGGGGCTGCTGGATTAAATCCTGAAAACTATACTGTTGCCACTTTTCAACGAAAATTATTTAAGGCGAGTAACATTTCAGCTATCGTTGTCAACCGACAAGCATTTGACCATACAGAAATCATTCACAACGATTATAACAGAGTGCTCGGAGCACAATTCAACTTACAATCTGCCAATAGCAAATACAGAGGTAAAGCATTTTATATGCAAAGTTTTTCTCCAAATTTAAAAGACTTCTCGCATGCTAGTTGGCTGATGCGAAACACTCGAAACTGGACTCTCCATTGGAATCACGAATATGTAGGTAAAGACTTTCGAACTGATGTTGGTTTTGTACCTCGTATTCAAAACTATGACAGCAATACTGGACTATATATTTATAAATCTTATTGGCGATTAGAACCCTCTGTAACGTATTGTAAATATGTAAAAAATAAAAAAATAAATTACATCTCTCCATCCGTATATTGGAGTGAATATTTAGACACGGATTATAACTCCACAGAATCAGTAGTAAGTACCAATTTAAGTACACAAATGACCAATAAAAGTAGATTTGGCGTCTCCTTAATGAACCAAACCGTAAAACTACTTTTCGATTCTGACATTACTTTTAGTGGTAACCCTGTGCATCAAGCAGGTAAATACACTTTTCAAACCATAACAACCTATTATAATAGCACTACAAATAAACTCCTCGGATTCAAATTTAGAGCAAGATTTGGCGGATATTATCTAGGGAAAAAACTTACCTTGTCAGGAAGCTTGGATTACCGAATACAACCCAAATTTAGAATCTCAGTCTCTTTTGACCAAAATGAAATATGGTTTGACGAAACGAGTACCTATAACGCTGTTTCTTTTACGCTTATCAAACCGAGAATAGAATATCAATTTAACAAAAAAATGTTTTTATCCACCTTTATTCAATACAATACCCAAAGAGAAAACATCAGTATAAACGCAAGATTTCAATACCGATTCAAACCAATGAGCGACCTATTTATAGTGTACACCGATAATTACAATGCTAACATACTCGGAATTAAAAACAGAGCATTGGTGATAAAATTGGTATGGTGGCTCAATATGCAATGTAAAGTTTTGTCATATTTTGTTGTAAATAGAATCTATAATAATCAAGTCTTTAATTTTAACTCAAATTAACGAAATAGTTACATTACATATTGAGCCACCATACCAATTTTATCACCAATGCTCTGTTTTTAATTCCGAGTATGTTAGCA
>CAMZLL010000189.1 GCA_947311505.1 uncultured Cryomorphaceae bacterium | reverse complement strand
TGCTCCCAAGGAATATCTAGATGAAATGAGTAAAGATGTACATCGGCTGGAAACGGTGTCGGATCGTTTTTCTAAAATTGGTTCAGAAAACAAACTAGCACCCGAAAATCTCAATGAAATTGTGAGGCGTGCTATGGATTATTTGGGAAAACGGATTTCTAAAAAAGTGACCTTAGAGATTGTTGAAAGGGATAAAGGATTGCTTTCAGATTTGAATGTGCCGCTGTTTGAGTGGGTAATAGAGAACATTACCAAAAATGCTGTAGATGCTATGGAGGCAAAAGGGGCGCTGAAGATAGATATTTACAAAGGGAAAGACTACAATTGTATTGAAATATCTGACACTGGAAAAGGAGTGCCACTCTCTAAGCTTAAAACTGTTTTTGAACCAGGATATACTACCAAAAAACGGGGTTGGGGACTTGGGTTGAGCCTTGCAAAACGAATCATAGAAGATCATCACAAGGGGCAAATCTCTATTAAGTCATCGGAGGTAGGGAAAGGAACGACTTTTTTGATTCAGTTAAAAGCTGCTTCAAGTTAAAAACTACAAAATGATTTTTAGCAGATTTCAATTTTAAAAAGAGTGTAAATTTGTAGTAATTTTTAATTGTAAAACTATAACAGCTTATGTCTAAAATTTCGTCCTTATTCGTAACCCGACTTTATCATGCCAAACTATCTGAACTAGGAGAGGCTCCAGATGCTTTAGAATTAGAAAATTCTTGTATTGCGGTAGCTGAAGATGATATGGCTGGTCAAAATTGGTGTGAAGAAAATAATTTTCCTGGCTATACCAGTTATGCGTCCTTAGACAACATAGGATGGTGGTTTCCGATTTTTAATGACTTAGAAAAACTACTAGATAAACATGTAGAGGCGTTTGTAAAAGATCTTCAGTTTAATTTAGACGGTAGGAAAATTAAATTGGATTCTATTTGGATAAATATTCTGCCTGAAGGAGGAATACATACATCGCATATACACCCGCATAGTGTAATTAGTGGGACTACTTATGTGGCAGTGCCAAAAGGAGCTAGTGCTATAAAGTTTGAAGATCCTCGATCAAGTATGATGATGGCTGCTCCAACCAGAGAAACGGATGCTCGTGAAGAAATGAGACCTTTTATTTATGTAGAACCAGAGGTGGGTGATGTTTTGCTTTGGGAAAGTTGGTTGCGTCATGAGGTGGCTATGAATAGGTCAGAAGATGAACGTATCAGCGTTAGTTTTAATTATGGTTGGGAATAATTCTGATTAGATAGTATCGGCACTATTTACGGAGTTCCTTCCCAAATAACGATGTCATCTATCCATTGGTGCTTGGGGTTGGCATTTCCGTATATTTGCGTTAGGATAATAAAATCTATTGGTTTTTTGTTTCGAGTTGTTCGGTCTTGAACTTCTGCTACTAGTTCTCCGTTAATTTTCCACCAAGCTCTTCCTTCTTTTTTACCACCCCAATGCCAATAAAACTCGGTTTTGAACCATTCATTTTTCGGTACAGGTATTGTTTTGTTATCGACTTCCCAATAAGGGTGAGTAGGGTTTTTATCTCCTTGAAAATGCCAGTAGGGGGTGCCGTTTTTATCTGTGTAAATGTATGCAATCAGTCTAAAACCTGTTCCTTTATCTAGCGCTATTTCATATCCTACTGTTTTGTATTCAAATAGTGCACGCCATTTGTCTTTTTGCGTAAGGCTTGCAGAGTCTAGTTTCATCCAATAAGAGATATACATATCTTTTCGCCCGTTTTTCTTGATATTTAGGATTTCATAAGGGTTTTGGGTATATCCATTTTCATAATTTTGTTGTGAGTATAGTGCTTTTGTCAGGTTGCCATCGTGACCTACTACCGTTTGCAGTTCTGAAAAAACAGCTTGTTTGTTATCGTCAAATAGATAATGTAAGCCACTTTTACTACCTCCAAAAATATTGATTGGCCAAGTGTATCCTGTTTGGGAATCTTTGCCTCTAATAAATTGAAAATCAGTAGCGTCTGGATCTACTGTTTGGTCAATATACACGCCTCCCTCAAATCCAGATTCGAATAAAACATGTGACGCTGCTGTTTGATTTTTTCTACAAAATTGTAGAAAAACCAAGGTAACAGATAGGAGAATTAAGTTGGATTTCTTCATGAGTAAACAAATATAATCGAAAAATTGTGAGTATGAACATTATACCATTAACTAATATGAAATAGCCCAATAAATCATTTTGTTTTCACGATTTTTGCATTAAAAATACTCGTTATATCTACAGTTATTACTACGTTTTTTCAAAGCTTTATAGATGCTATTTAGTTGTATAGCCAAACTGATTAAATATTTTTTTGGCTTCATTTGAAAAAAGAAAATTATAAAATTCAATCGCATTCTTGTTTAAGTTTTTGTGATTGATAAGAATTGCACTTTGCGATAGTTGAGGTGTGTTTGCAAATTCTAAAAAGTTTCCTGATTTATATTGTTTTGTATGTTTTATAGCTTGTGTCGTAAATCCTACTTCTACAGATTGTGTAGTTATAAATTGA
>CAMZLL010000188.1 GCA_947311505.1 uncultured Cryomorphaceae bacterium | reverse complement strand
TAGAATAGGGGAGGAAGTTTAAGAATGCAAATACCATAATAATGTGTCCCCACCAACCTATTCTTTCTAAGATTACTAATGTTCCTTCAGAAAAACCACCAAATATAGCAGGTCCAATAAATTGACTTACTGTAAATCCATAAGAGCCTGCTCCAATAGCTCCTACTGCATGAGAGTGCCCTAAGTTGTATAAGGCTTCATCTGCTCCGTTCATTGTGAAGATGCACATTACCAATATGAATTCCATATAAAGAATCAAGTTACCATCTAACTTTGGCCATCCTGTCATTTCATCCATATGAAAACGAGGTATTTTTAATAAGTTTCTTCTTGCCAAAAATGCAAATGTAGCAATCAACGCAAGAACAGAAAGAATCTCAATTATAGAAATAGCGAGGGTATAAATGCCTCCTAACGAATGCGAGAAAAATCGATGACTGCCCGATACTCCATCTACTATAATCTCTAACAATTCTATCTGTGTAATCATAAAAGCTACATAGATGAATAAATGAAGCATTGCTGGAATGGGTCTTTTAAACATTTTCTTTTGACCCAAAGCAACTAAAGCCATTGTTTTAATACGTTTTGGTTTTTGATCTGTTCTATCAAGTGGTTTACCCATCTTAATATTAGATGTAATTGTTTTTACATTCATTGCAAAAAAAACTGATCCACCTATGAAAAGTGTTATGAATATTACGATACTTACTATTGCCATAAAGTTTATTTTATTTAAGACTACAAAGAAAATAAACATTTGGACATTATGTGCAAATGTTAGTAATAAAATAATTGTTTTTTTTAAGTCGAAGGTTTTTGCACCTGAGTATTTGTCTTTTATTGTTCTTTCTTGTAATATGGTTAATAACTTTGTGGATAACCTCGTTTCGTATGGCTCTAATGCAGACGCAATGTTACTATTTTTGTGAGGAAGATTAAAAGAGTAAAATTATGTTTGCATCACTATTTGGGAAAAAGAAATTAACAGAAGATAAAGTAGCCAATGTTTTTGTCAATTCATTGCTTAAGGCTGTGGACGATAGTTTCGCTGATGTAGTAAGCGCTATAGTTAATGATAAAGAATTTGTTTCAAAACCTCGTATGGATGTCACAGATTCTGATAAGTTTTTAATCATTTTATTAGTAGGAAATTTGTCTGGAATTTCACGTCATTTTTCAAACACCGAAGCGATGATTGTGAAAGGTAAAATCATAACTAAGTTTGGACAGGTGTTTGGATTGTCTTATGATGAAATGAATGACATTGTAAATGATTATAGTGGTTTTATTTACAGAGTAAATCATCCTTCTAAAAACATGCTTTATGGCATGTCTAAAGCTGTCTTTTATAAGTATAATTTAGGGCAATATCAAGATGAGTATTTCTCACAAATGAATGCGCCTAATCCCATTTTATTGAAAAGATTGGATTTGTTAATGGAAAATTATCTTTGGAATTGGAATTCGTTTCTTTCTCGAAACAAATTTAGCCCTGTAGAAGCATAGCCTTTTATACCAATTTAATTTTGAAAAGCGCTGAAATAAATTGAATTATTTTTTTGCTTGTTGATGAAAAACATCCATTCATAGCCATAGTTCTGGATTTATTTTTTGAAGAAAACAAGTAAAAAAAGAAACTATTTATTAGGTGCATTTCAATGTTAAGTCGGTATATTCGTTAAAAGCCTCTTGTTTTTGCTGAAATCGACTGAATTCGATCGTTTAAATTCTCATGCTTTCCACTGTCTGTTCTTGTTTTAATAGCTTTTACTATTCATTCTTGATGTTGTTGAAAGGCTGCGATAACGGAGTTTACATATTGGATACCTACTTGTTTCGAGTATTGCATACATTCTGTAAATATTTCATTTATTTGAGTCTGATTTTCAAGTTTGAACAATTCTTTAAAGTTTTCTCTAATATGCCAAGCTTTAACTGTATTTAAGTTTACGTCATTAAATAGCTTCAAAAGCTATTTGCTGTCTTTCTGTAAGCTTAATTCTTTAGTTCAGTGTATCTATGTTTTTTTAAAAGTAGATTTTCTATGACTTCCTGTTAGTTCCATTACATAATCTTTATCGCTATCTATTAGTATTGATGCATATTTGTGTTCTTTGGTATAGGCTTTTTCGTCAATACTAACATTTTTAAAATCTGTAATTTCTCCCCTCTTTTTTAAGGTTGATTATTCTGCTAGCTCCATTATACTGCGGATAATGTGAGGAGTGATGTGGTATAAATCTGTCACTGTTTTTTTGAACTCTAATCAGTTGTAAACTTTCTATGATTCTTTGCGAAAACAGATAAGTGTAACCTATATTCTTAGGGACAAATGAAATGTCAATGAGTTTAACTTTACCATCAGAATCAATGTTTCTAGGAAGCTTACAGACTAATAATATTTGTAGTCAAACCATCTTAAATGCTGCCGCTTCCTTGTTGGAGAGGTGTCATAAAGCTTATAACTCACACCTTCTTTTGTGTAACTCGAAGAAAGGTATTTTAGATGTATCTCTATAACTTTGTCGGGGGATTCTTCTGTCTTGATATTCACAATACCAAATTCAGTAGTGATACCTAACATATCTCTTGAAAAATTAGCAAATTCCATATCGCTTTATTTATTCATCATTGTAGTGGTTATTGATTTTTTAGTATTCATAATTCTTACAATGTTTCTTCAGTCGTGGTTTATGTTTCTTTTTTTACAAGATCTACTGCTTGACAATACTTGACAATACTTGGCATGCAAGTATTCTTAGGTTTGTATGTGCTATTGTATTTTCATCTGTTGGTAATCCTAGGAGTGTAAGATTATTGATGTTTGGGCTGGTTTGTTTGCGAGTTGAGTTCGTGAAGGATTTTAGTTGTTGTGTCTTTTTAGAAATTCTATGATCTTGAATATGTTTAAAGCGGTTAATCTGTCGCAAATGTTATTTGGTCGAATATTATTAACAGGTAAGTGTTAGTAATGAGGAAAAGTACTACTTTTGGGCAAATTACCTATTTTTCCACCTTTAATATGGTAGTTTATTATTTTATTTAATTGTAAAAAGTAATTTTTTATGAAAGATATTTACGTCTTTAAAAGTGGATTAAGAATGTTTAAGTTGTTTGTTGTTGCTGCCGTGTTATTTCATGGGGTGTTGTTTTCTCAGGAAATAAATAATCATACTACTCATAATCATTCAAAATCTGATAAAATTAGAGTAGATAATTCCAATGCGCAAGCCTTTTTGGAAAACACAAATAAGCTACTCCCTAGGTTTCAAGAAAATAAAGGGCAATGGATAGATGGTGTTTCTTTTAGAGCCGAAGTTCTAGGAGGGTATATTTATTTTGAGCAAAATCAAATTATGTACTCCTTCAATAATTTAGGGGAAATATATGAAGGTGTTCATCATGGAACATTGAACTCGGAAACAGCTATGGTTACATTAGATGCTTTTAGCGCTGAGTTTGTAGGTGCCAATCCAAATGTGACTATTACTTCAGAAGGGTCATCCAGAATTGGTCGAAACTATTTTATTGGAGACGATAAAAGTAAATGGGTATCTGATTCTAAATTCTTTCAGCGCTTGACTTATAATAATATCTATCCTGGAATCGATTTGATTTATAAATCAAACGAAAACAATATAAAATATGATATTGTAATTCAGCCTAACGTAGATTACTCGATTTATAAAGTTTTATATAAAGGACAAAAAAGTATTCAGTTAGATAGACAAGGGAACCTTTATATTGAAAATTCAATAGGAAGAATAACCGAATTGGCTCCCAAAGCTTTTCAGGTAATTAATGGAAAAGAAGTTGAAGTTCCAGTTGTTTTCGTATTAGATGAAAATACCGTTTCTTTTGATTTTCCTGAAGGGTATGATGCTTCACAAGAAATTGTAATTGATCCTTATTTAGTAGCTTCTACCTATACAGGGTCTTCAGCAGATAACTGGGGCGCAACAGCTTGTCCTGGGCCTAATTCAGAAATGATTGTGGCTGGAGCTGTGTTTGGTGTAGGATATCCTACAACAGTTGGAGCATATGATGTTACTTTTAATGGTTCGCAAGATGTTAGTATTTCAGTTTTTTCTGCTGACGGTACTTCTTTATTAGCTTCTACCTATTTTGGAGGAGCGGCTTCTAATGATTTTGCACATAGTTTAGTCTCAGACGCAACTGGGAATATTTACTTGATGGGGAGAACTCAATCAAATGATTTGCCGACAACAGGATCGGCTTATGATCAAACTTTTAATGGGGTCGTAGATATTTTTATTGCAAAATTTAACTCTACTTTATCGACATTAAGTGCATCTACTTATATTGGGGGTAGTGGCTTGGATGGGGTTAATAATAACAATAATTCTTACACGACAGTATCAAGTACTGGATTTACCTATGCAGATGGTTCTAGGGGGCAAATTAAATTAGATAATGCAGGAAATATATATTGTGCCTCAACTACTTTTTCTGCCGATTTCCCAGTTTCTGGAACTGCATATGATAATTCTTTGGGTGGCGCTCGTGATGGAGTCGTTTTTAAAATGCCGTCAAATCTAGGGTCTTTAACCTATTCGACTTATCTAGGTGGAACAGGTGTTGATGGAGCCTTTTCGATACATATTGATGCTACAAACCAAGTTTACGTTTCTGGTGGTACTGAAGGAGGATTCCCTATTACGGCAGGTGTTATAAAACCTACTTATGGTGGATCTACAGATGGGTTTGTTTGTTTACTCAATTCGACAGGATCAAGCTTAGTTGCTTCTACTTATTTAGGAACAACAAATAAAGATGTGGCTTTTTATGTAGATCAAGAATATAACGGTGACGTTTATGTTTACGGACTTTCGCAAGGAGGAGCCTATCCGGTTACAGGTGGTGTCTATTCTAATGCAAATTCTTCACAGTTTATACACGCATTGAATCCAACATTGACTTCTACGGTATTTAGTACTGTGTTTGGTAGTGGTTCAGCTAATCCTAATATTTCTCCTACAGCCTTCGAGGTTGATAGTTGTGGTAATATTAATGTAAGCGGTTGGGGACGCTGTTTTGGTTCTTTACAAGGTAGTACTACAGGAATGCCGACTACAGCTGGAGCTTTTCAAACAACTACAGATGGGTGTGACTTTTATTTTGCTACTTTAACTGCTGGAGCTACAAATCTACTTTACGGATCTTTCTTTGGAAGTAATGGTGGTGTATTTGATCACGTAGATGGTGGTACTTCACAATTTAGTAATTCTCCTTTTGATCAGGGTGTTGTTTATCAGGCTGCTTGTGCTTCTTGTGGTGGTACTGCTTCAGGTTTTCCGACTACTTTAGGAGCTTATTCTGGAACTAATAATAGCTCGAATTGTAATAATGCTGTGTTTAAATTTGACTTAGAAACTTATAAGCCTAGTGCTGCTGCAATTTCTGCTGCGGGTGGAGGTTGTGTAAATGCACCAGTGGCATTTACGAATAATTCTACAAGTGCTACGAGCTATGCGTGGGATTTTGGCGATGGAGGTACTTCTACTTTAACGAATCCTTCACATACATTTACGACAACAGGAACGTATTCGGTTCGGTTAATAGCGTTTAATAATACTACGTGCATTGGCACTGATACAGCTTATACCACAGTTGTAATTGGAGATCCGTCTGTATCGATTTCTGTTACTTCTGGAACAAATCCTAGCTGTACTGGAACAGCGGTGACGTTAACAGCAACTGGAGCTGATACTTATGTTTGGTCGCCCGGTGGTCAAACGACATCATCTATTACTGTTAACCCCGTTGTAGCAACTACTTATTCTGTTATTGGAGCTGAAACAGCCTCAAGCTGTGTGGATAACGCCTCAATTACAGTTAATGTGGATGCACTCCCTACGGTCGCTAACGCTAATGCGAATCAAAATATATGTAGCGTACCAGGTTCTACAACTTTTGCAGGAAATACCCCTTCAACTGGTACCGGAGTTTGGTCTCAAGTAAGTGGACCTTCAACAGCAACGATTACTTCCTCTGGTTCTCCGACTTCTGGAGTTACTGGTTTAACTTCAGCGGGAGCTTATGTTTTTCAATGGACAATTACAAATGGTGCTTGTCCTAGTTCTTCAGATCAAGTAACTATTAATGTTACAGCCGCTGTAAGCGCAGGAACTTTAAGTGGAGGCAACGCAATTTGTATTGGAGATAATACGACTTTTTCATCTACAGTTACTGGTGGAAGTTGGTCTAGTGCAACTCCTGCTGTTGCAACTATTAATTCAAGCACAGGAGTAATTGCTGGTTTAACTGCTGGGACGAGTCTAATGACTTATACTGTTGTAGGTTCAGGTGGTTGTCCTAATGCTACCGATACAAGAACTGTAACCGTAACCGCTCCTGTGGTTGCTGGCACTTTGAATGGTACGCAAACCGTTTGTGTAGGAGCAACAACTACTTTTACTTCTAGTGTGTCTGGAGGTACTTGGTTAAGTGCTTCAACTGGAGTGGCAACTGTTAATTCAAGCACGGGGGTTATCACAGGTGTTTCTGCGGGAACTTCTGTATTGACATATACCGTAACGGGATTAGGAGGTTGCCCTGACGCAACAGCAACGAGAACCGTTACTGTTAATCCAATACCAACTACACCAACTGCAGGAAGTAATTCTCCAGTTTACTCATCAACGGGTACTATAAACTTAACGGCAAGTAATGAAGCTGGTGCAACTTATAGTTGGACAGGTCCTAATTCCTTTTCTTCTAGTTTGCAGAATCCAAATGTAACTTCAGCTACTTCAGCGATGTCAGGAGTCTATAGCGTTACTACAACTTTATTGGGTTGTACAAGTGTTGCTGGGACGGTAACAGTTTCGGTTTCTACTTGTCCTCCGACTGCCAATGATGATACTGGAGGTTCTAGCTTGACAGAAGACGGTGCTAATGGAACAGTTAATATAATAGCTAATGATACCGATACGGATGGAACCCCATCGGCACCTTCAAATGGAGTAGGACAATATGTTATTGATCTTGATCCTTCAACAGGAGGTATTCAAACTACATTTACGGATGCAACAGGAACTTGGTCTTATAATACAACAACTGGCGTAGTAACATTTGACCCAGCAAATGATTATAACGGCACAGCAACAATTACCTATGAATTAACAGATCCTGAAGGCAATAGTGATCAGGCAACTATTCAATTTACCGTAACCCCAGTTAACGATGCACCAAGTCAAGGCAACGAGACGTTGACAGTAAACGAAGACGAACCAAATCCAACGACAACAGTAGATTTGACAGCCAACAATGTTGATCCTGATGGAACAGCAGTTGATTTCAGTCAAGTAGTATCAACAACAGGAGGAGGAACCATCACTGACAACAATGACGGAACAGTAGATTACACACCAGCACCAAACTTCAACGGAATAGACACCGTAGTTTACGAAGTATGTGACAATGGATTACCAATGCCAGCAGAATGTGTAAACGATACTTTATTTGTAACGGTAGTAGATGTAAATGATCCACCGGTAGCAACCAATAACAATGGAACAACCAACGAAGATACACCTATAACTATAAACGTAACAGGAGACGATTCAGACGTAGATGGAACAGTAGATGCAAGCACCGTAGATTTAGATCCAAGCACACCGGGAACGAATGATAACTCAGTTACGACCGCAGAAGGAACTTGGACAGTAGATGCTAACGGTAACGTTACCTTTACCCCGAATCTAGATTTCAACGGAGTAGCAACGATAACCTATACCGTAGAAGATGACGATAATGACGAATCCAATACAGCGACTATCACGATAACCGTAACCCCAGTAAACGATGCACCAATCGTAGATAATGAAACGCACACAACAACAGAGGAAACACCAGTAAGTGGCGATTTAACCGATGCAGGAGATAGCGATGTAGATGGGAACTTGGTAGTAACAACAACACCGCTTGATGGACCAGATAATGGAACAATAGTTATCAATACAGATGGAACCTATACCTACACACCAAATCCAAACTTCAATGGAAATGACACCATAGTAGTTACGATATGTGATGATGGAACACCAACACCAATTATCTGTACTACAGATACGATTTTTGTTACGGTAACCCCAGTCAACGATGCACCAAGTCAAGGCAACGAGACCTTAACAGTAGTCGAAGATGAACCAAATCCAACGACAACAGTAGATTTGACAACGAACAACATTGATCCTGATGGAACAGCAGTTGACTTTAGTCAAGTAGTATCAACCACAGGAGGAGGAACCATTACAGATAACAATGACGGTACAGTAGATTACACACCAGCGCCAAACTTCAACGGAATAGATACCGTAGTTTACGAAGTGTGTGACAACGGGCTACCAACACCAGGTATCTGTGTAAATGATACCTTATTTGTTACCGTAACCCCAGTAAACGATGCACCAAGTCAAGGCAACGAGACGTTGACAGTAAACGAAGACGAACCCAACCCAACGACAACAGTAGATTTGACAGCTAATAATGTTGATCCTGATGGAACAGCAGTTGACTTT
>CAMZLL010000187.1 GCA_947311505.1 uncultured Cryomorphaceae bacterium | reverse complement strand
TATGCAACTGGTTTTTGCGTGAGGGATAGGAACGGCATCCTCCGAAAGCTTTTTGGAGCTTTGGGAGATATAGTGGATAGCCCGACCCATAGGGGGCACGCCCAAATAAAGCTAATTTAATGCTAAGCCGATAGACTGCAACTTAAGATTTTCTTACTGAGTAGTAATATTAAATAAGGGCTAAAAATAAAAATCACCCACCAACCTAAGTTGATGGGTGACAAAAAACATTGCTTATGAAAGCAATTATTTAACTACCCCTGATACAAAAGTAGAATGTTTTTTGATTCTGGCAATTAGTTTTCGTCCAACCATAGAAAAAACTCGGCAAATCTTTAATCCATATCGAAGAAGTAGTTGTCTGAATTAGGGGTGTTTTGCTTTTAAAAAAACATTCAACATTATAGTGCTTGATAATTTAGGAATAATTAAATTTGTGCAATCAGAAAATTATGGACGCAACAGTTATTCTAGATAGTAAACAATTTCAGCTGACCATTAAACGGCTTTGTTTCCAATTAATAGAAAACCATGATGACTTTTCAGATTCTGCTATTCTAGGCTTACAGCCACGGGGAATCTATCTTGCTAATCGTATTCAGAAAGAACTGGAAGCGATTTTAGGAGAGAAAATCCTTACAGGTGCGTTGGATATTACGTTTTATAGAGATGATTTCCGAAGAAAAGAGAAACCTCTAATACCTAGTGTAACGAATTTAGACTTTACCATTGAAAATAAAAGAGTTATTATAGTAGATGATGTATTGTTTACAGGAAGAACAGTAAGAGCAGGGATGGAAGCTGCAATGACTTATGGTCGTCCTAGTGAAATTGAATTAATGGCTTTTATAGACAGACGATTTAAAAGAAATCTACCCATACAACCTAATTATGTCGGTAAGACAATTGACTCCATAACAGAAGAAAATGTGCAGGTAAAATGGAAAGAAACTGATAACGAAGACTGTGTTTTACTATTCAATAAAATAAGCCAATGAGAGATTTGAGCGTAGATCATTTATTAGGAATTAAACAAATTACGGCTGCAGATATACAGCTGATTTTTGAAACTGCTGATAGTTTTAAACAAGTAATTAATCGTCCTATTAAGAAAGTACCCACACTTAGAGATATCACTATAGCCAATATGTTCTTTGAAAACTCTACAAGAACAAGACTTTCGTTTGAATTGGCTGAAAAGAGGTTGTCTGCTGATGTTGTTAATTTCTCAGCCGCCTCATCTTCTGTGAAGAAAGGCGAAACGTTAGTTGATACAGTCAATAACATCTTGGCTATGAAGGTGGATATGGTAGTGATGCGACATCCAAATCCTGGTGCACATGTATTTCTAGCCAAACATATTGATGCAAAGATTGTAAATGCAGGAGATGGCACTCACGAACATCCTACGCAAGCTTTGTTGGATAGTTTTTCTATTCGGGAGCGACTAGGTGGGCTAGAAGGGAAAAAAGTAGTAATTGTAGGCGATATAAAACACAGTAGAGTAGCGTTGTCTAACATTTATGCACTCAAAAAACAAGGAGCAGAAGTGATGGTTTGTGGTCCTACTACGCTTATTCCTAAATATATAGCTGAGCTAGGAGTAAAAGTAGAACATAATCTTAAAAAAGCCCTTCAATGGTGTGATGTGGCGAATATGCTACGCATACAATTGGAACGGCAAGAAATAAAGTATTTTCCTTCGATAAGAGAATATACGATGCAATATGGCTTGACCAAACCCATGTTAGATAATTTGGATAAAGAAATAGTAGTGATGCATCCGGGACCTATTAATAGGGGGGTAGAAATTACCTCGGAAGTGGCAGATTCAGGACATTCTATAATATTAGATCAAGTAGAAAATGGAGTAGCAGTTCGTATGGCTGTAATCTATTTATTGGCGGGTAAAATTAATAGAGGTTAACCCAAATTAAGCAATATTTATTTAATTAACAATACGTTTGTTAGTATTTGCTAGGCGAAGGTTTTGTTTTGTATAAAAAAAAATCGTACTTTCGGATAATTCTAAATAACAAAGAATAAATATGTCATTAAAAATAACAAAAGAAGATGCACAGGCTATAGTGTCTGTGGAGGTTGAGAAACTAGATTCTATAATAGCTCCAGACTTAAAAGCAGAATTCGTTATGCTAGAAAAATCAGGAGTAAAGAATGTAGTTGTGGATTTGGAAGATGCCAAATATTGTGATTCTTCGGGATTAAGTGCTTTGTTAGTTGGAAACAGGTTATTTAAAGAAAATGGAAAATTGGTAATATGTGGTTTACAACCAAATGTAAAAAAACTAATTGAAATTTCACAATTACACACCGTTCTTAATATTGCTGAATCAATAGAAGATGCAAAATCATTAATTACACTTTAAATTTTAAATATGAAAAGAATTATACTTTCAACACTTATCATTGCTACTTTTGCTACTTTTAGCTATGGTCAATGCTCACCTGACATGTCTGTAACTAGTGGCATATCTCCTGATACGGCAGTAGGAATGAGCGTGTCTTACGTGGGGCAACCTTATAGCGAAATTTTTTCTTTTGTTGTTCCTAGTGACACATCAGTCAATGGCCTCCCTTCTGCCCCAATATCACATGTTAAATTAGACGATGTCGTTGGTTTACCATCAAACTACACTTATGCATGTAATCCCGCTAATTGCGAGTTTCCAGGTGGGTCGATTAAGTGTGTAGATATGTATAGTACAGGAAACCCTACTAGCTCCCAAATAGGTAGTTATCCTATTACTATAAAAGCAACAGGTTACACTTTATTACTGGGGAATCCTGTCAGCGCAGGTCAAACAATATATGATGGATATTACTTAGTTATTTCTGCATCTGTAGGTATAGAAGAAGGCATTCAACATGTAGCTAATGGCGAAATGAAACATTTGATATCTTACCCTAATCCTACCAGTGGAAATACAACTATAGAATTTGCGATGGGATATTCTTCTCCTGTTAATTTCACAGTATCTAATCTTTTGGGGGAAATCGTTTTTAACGAAACTAAAACCGCTAATAAAGGATTGAATAATTTTAAATTTGATGCTAATACTGTAGCAAATGGAGTATATATTTATTCGATTACAGATGGTATAAACACCATTTCTAAAAAGTTAATCGTAAACAAATAAGAGATTACTAAATTAAAACACTTTATAGTCCTTCTTTTATGGAAAAGAAGGACTTTTTTTTGAAATGATATTTGATGTTCACATACTAGGATCTGGAAGTGCTTTTCCGCAATTGCATAGAAATATGACAGCCCAATTTGTCAATGTGCTCGAACGGCATATTCTTATTGATTGTGCGGAAGGAACACAATTGCAGTTTCAAAAATTTAAAATAAAACCTTCCAAAATTAATATAATACTAATTTCTCACCTTCATGGAGATCATTACCTTGGTTTACAAGGCTTTTTGTCTTCTATGCAGCTCTTTGGGAGAACTAAGCCGCTAGATATATATGCTCCTGCTCCTCTTCAAGATATTATCTATATGCAGCTAAAAGCTACCGGTAACTATCTAACTTATAAATTAAACTTTCATCCACTTACAAGCACAGAAACGGAGTTGATATTCGAAGATAAAGTTATTGAAATACATACTATTCCTTTGGACCATAGGGTGTATTGTAATGGTTTCTTAATCAAAGAAAAAATAAAGCCTAGACGAATTAATAAACCTGCTTGCGATATCGAAAACACCCCGATAGCAATGATGCATCGCTTGACGAAAGGGGAGGATTGGGTTCAGGATGATGGACGTATTATTCCCAATGCTCAGTTGACTTTGGATCCCGTAAGAAGTAGGTCGTATGCCTTTTGTTCTGATACTAAATATGCTCCTAGCATTATCAAGATAATAAAAAACGTAGATTTACTATATCACGAGGCCACATTCTTACACGAAATGCTTGCAAGAGCTAATAAAACAAAACACACTACGGCATTACAAGCTGGTGAAATTGCTAAAGAAGCTAATGTAGGTAAATTACTTCTGGGACATTTCTCAGTAAGGTACAAAACACCAGAATTGTTAGAGGAGGAAGCAAAGACTGTTTTTGAAAACAGCATAGCTGTAAGTGATGGAGATAAATTCTCGATAGGGTAGTGCGTGATGAATTTCTAATCAAGCACTATTTAATATGTCCATTAACCCTTAATCCAATGGTAGGTAAAATTAGCTTTCGAATAACGATCGTCTAATTTTACATAAATTCCTCTTGCTTTACTATCAACCCAATCTTTAATTACTTCTTGTTCTTTCTCTGCTTTAGCAAACCGTTGAATCATCTGATAATCATCTGTTAAGTTGGCTTTGTGCGGAGCTGTTTGAGAATTTAACTTTACTATTTTGTATTGTTTTCCGTCATAGGTTTCAAATAAGAACGGACGAGAAATTTCTCCAATTTCTAAGTCGTCTATTGCTTTGAAAGTTACTGGGTCAATCTCTGACATGTCCCAAAGCGAAGTTCCAGTAGCTTGATTATAAACGATACCATTAGACCCTTTTGTTTGATCGTCATCCGAAAATTTTGTAACCGCTGCATCCCAAGTCAATGAACCTGATGTAATGACTGTTTTAATGCTATCTACCAAATTCTTTACTTTGTATAGTTGTTCGATGCTAGGTTCTAAACACAGAAGAATGTGTCTTCCCTTGAATTGTTCACCTCTTCGTTTTTCAATTTTCAAGATGTGAAATCCATATTGTGTTTCAAAAACAGGCGATACTGTATCTATTTCGGTCATATAAGCCATTGCTTCAAACTGTGGTACAAAGTCACCTCTATTGACCCATCCAAAATCACCATCTTTAGCAGCTGATCCTTTGTCGCAACTGTAAAACTTAGCAGCTGAATTGAACGAGATTTTACCTGATACTATTTGAGCTCTAATACCTTCTAGCTCTGTTTTCAAAGCTGCTTTTTCTGTTTCGGTAATAATAGGTTCTTTGCTGATTTGAGCATATTCTATCATGCTGCCAATCAGTGGGATACTGTCTTTTGGGAAAGATTCATAAAAACGAACGACATCTTTTGGTGAAATCCTAACATCAGCAGTAATCTTGGAACGCATCTGTTCAGATTTCATTCTGTTTTCTATCTGTGTGAAAAATTCATCTTTTATTTCTTGAATAGATTTGTCATAAAATTTTTCTAAATCTTCCAAACCGTTGGGCATTTGACTTGCAAAGTACTGAATCCTCTGATCCAATTCTCCGTTTACTTGTTGCTCAGAAACTTCAATACTGTCTATTTCGGCTTGGTGCAAGAGTAGCTTTTCTAACATCAGCTCTTCAATTATTTGAGTTTCTGTTTCAAAATTATCAGGTAATTTTTGTTGAACAGCTTGGATTTTTTGTTCCTCTATTTCCGAAAGAAAAATGGGTTTATCACCAACTATCGCTATCACTCTATCTATTATCTGTTCGCCTTGAGCTAAATTTACAAGTGAAACAGCAAGTAGTACTATTATTAAACTAATTTTCTTCATTTTTTTGTTTGCTAGTATATTTTAATTGCTTCGGAGTTTTTAGCATCCTTATACAATTCATCTTTCAATTCTTTTCTTAGATCATTCATCTTCAAGTTAAGAAGAATTCCTTTTATTTTATCCTTCTCAAATTCCAATGGAGAAGATTCGTCTTTTAATTTGTAATCTAATATTTTTAAAAAATAGACCATTCCATTTTCTTCAAAGGTAACTCTATGTTTGTATTTGAGAAAGGAAGATTTATTAATATCTGTTAAAGGAATTTTAGAAAGCATATCATTCATATAGATCCAATTAACGGTGTCGGTATGCAAATCTACAGCATATAAGCTCGCATGTGCTTTTGCACTTACCCAATCTTCTTTTGTTTTTAATTTGTACCAAGTATTCATTTTATCCAAATCTGGTGTGGTATTGGTATATTTAAAATAGACAGCTTTGATTATATAATCTCTTAACGAAAAATCTTTGAGGTTATTATTATAGTAGGTCTCAATATCGTTCATAGATACATTGGTATCCAATCTGCTCTTTATGTATTGTTGTTCGTAAGCAAATATCAGGAGAGATTTTCTATAATCCTCAAGTTGGTAATGTACATCTTTTGCTTTATCGGGGAGTTGCTCTTCAGCTTTTTGTAATACCACTTGTTCTTTTACCCAGTTTTGAATATATTGCTCCACAAACATTAGGCTATCTTCTGCGGAAAGAGACTCTGGCATAACATACTTCAGTTCATCCAAGGTAAGGTATGCGTAATCCACAGAAGCAATAAATTGTTCTTGAGCTTGTTGCTTTTCTTCTGAGCAACTATTTAAGGCAACCCAAAAGATAAAAAGTAGATATCGAAAAGAGAATTTAATGATTTGGTTTTTTCTTAATTGAATATAAAACGTCTTTGTTGATGGTAACGGAGTATTTATCTTTTAATTCTTTGATCCATAAATCTTCTAAATATTTTTGATAGCCAGCTGTAAACGCTCCTTTAGATTCGTTCAATTTCTTTGGTGCTTTTGGAAGTCGTTTGTCAATCACAACCAACACATATTTAGAACCGTCAAGTTTAGGTTTGTTTACTCCATCTTTAAACGTTTTTCCTTTTAGTATTTCGTGTTTTTCAGTTTCAAACCGACCGCTTTCCAAGCTAATATTTAGTTGAGAATCTTTATTTAAATAGTTCACTATCGAATCACTTTTAATCTTTCCTTTTTTAACTAATTTATAAGCTTTCTTAATCACTTTTTTATTGGTGCTTGTAAAAATTCGAGCATCAACTCTATCTTCCCACATATATTCATTTTTATGTGTTTCGTAGAATTTTTTCAAGCCAGCAGTATCTTTCACAGCATACGACCAAACTTTTTGATCATTGATTTCAAATAATAAAATACCATCTCTATATTCTTTTAGTAAACTTTTATATTTAGGATATTTAGCTTCTAATTGATTCCTTTCAAAATCAATTAAGGTTTTCGATACGAATCTATCGTATTCTCTGTCTAAGTATTCAGATTTACTCAATCCCCTAGGGAAGCTTTTTAGTGCTACTAGATAATCGGTAAAATCTTTTTGTGTGTAGCTTTTTCCTGCAAAAGAAAACAATTCTTTGTTTAAGTCTGCCACTTCTGCTCCTGTCCAATGACCGCTCTGAAGTTCTTTAGTATTGATATTCAAAGCCAATTCTCTAAAATTAGCTTTGGTTTCCATAAATGCATATTCTTTTTTGAGCTTATTTACAAAACTATTCTTAGTCTTCTGAGCTCTTTGTGGATCTCTTTGTATTTTATTTTTAAGCTCGTTTCTTAATGTTTCTTTATTGTCAATAGCTTTAAATTGTATTCTCTTCAAGATATGCAATCCTGCTGGTGTAGCAATTGGTTCAGAAATGTCACCGTCATTTTTTAGTTGATAGGCTGCATCTTCAAATTCAGGAAAATATCTACCTGCCTCTACCCATTCCAATTCTCCATTTTTTCTCACCGAATTTCTATCATCAGAAAAATCTCTAACTAAAGTAGCGAAGTCTTCACCGTTTTGTAACTTGGTGTAAATTTCATCAATCTTCTTTTTTGCGTTTTCTTTATCTTGAGCAGTTGCATCCTTTTTTACACGCACCATTATATGGGCTACTTTTACCTTTCCTCTACTTTTGCGAGTAGCTGTAGGATTTACTAAATGATAGCCAAATTGTGTTCTGAATGGTTCAGAAACAGCACCAATATTAGTTTTGTAAGCAGCATCTTCAAATGGATACACCATTCTAAAGGCAGAAAAATAACCTAAGTCTCCTTTGTTTACTTTTACAGATTCATCCTCAGAATATTTGACAGCTGCTTTTTCAAATGTTATCTTACCTTGAATTATTTTATCTCGTATTTCGCTTATTTTCTTGTAGGCTGCCAATGTATCTTTTGGACTAGCGTCTGGTTTTACCAATAATAGCAAATGCGAAGCCCTAATTTCATTAACGGTTCTATAATAGGCCTCATTGATCAATGCTTCATTGGTTGTAGTGTCTATCAAATAGGGTTTTTGAAGTTGTGTTTTGTATCCTCCAAATTCCGAAAGAAACTTCTTGGTAGTATCCAATCCTTCTGCCTCTGCTGCTTTTACTTTAAGTTTAAACTTAGTAAACAAATCCACGTACTCATCTAATTCTTTTTTGTTGGTTTCGTTTTCTTTTTTGTTCTTCCAAAATATTTGTTCAAATTCAGATAAAGAAACTTTTTCTCCAGCTACTGTCATTATTGTAGGGTCGTTTTGTGCTAGAATAGTACACGATGCTAGAATAATAGTAAGTATAAAATAGTATTTCATTGTAATATAATTTATTAGGTTATTTGATATTGTAATTTGGTGCCTCTCGGGTTATGGCTACATCATGAGGATGACTTTCTTTGATTCCTGAATTGGTGATTCTCACAAACTGTGCCTTTCTCAATTCAGCTATCGTTGGTGCCCCACAGTACCCCATACCTGCTCTTAGTCCTCCAATTAACTGATGCATTACTTCTCGCAATGCTCCTTTGAAGGGTACTCTTCCAGATATCCCTTCTGGCACTAATTTTTTTACATCATCTTCGGTGTCTTGAAAATAGCGATCTTTAGATCCTTTTTGCATTGCTTCTAGAGATCCCATTCCTCTATATGACTTG
>CAMZLL010000186.1 GCA_947311505.1 uncultured Cryomorphaceae bacterium | reverse complement strand
TTTATATGTATTATTTTTAGTATAGCACTACAATACCTATGAAGTAAATCACAACAAACAGTACACTTATCATTTTCCAAACCAAATGTGCATGTTTAACTTCTACAAATTGAAATAGTACACTTATAAACTTAACGCTGGAGAGTAGTGGAATTATAATATAAGCTAATGTTGTCCCGTTTTCAGAGAACAAGGTGCTCAAACAAATTAAGATTACTAATAAGCACCAAAGGATTATATTTTTTTTAATTTCTGTTTTCATAATCTGATAGGTTATAACAAATACAATACTGGGAATATCATTATCCAAATCAAATCGCACATGTGCCAAAATGTAGCACTTGCTTCAATGTCTTGAATGTTTTTGGATGTATATTTTCCTTGCTTTACTCCGAAATACATATAACCTAGTAGCCCTACGCCAAATAATACATGAATGTAATGAAATCCGGTCATCATCCAATAAAAAGTAAAAAAGTCATTGTAATTAAATCCAATACCCAATTCTATTTTATGGTAAAATTCAAAACTTTTTATACCTAGAAATAAAACACCCAATATAACTCCGTAACCAATGAAATGGGAAGATTGTTTGTTTTTGTTTTCTCGCAGTTTCAATACTGCTAACGCCATAAATAGACCACTAGTAATTAAGATGATGGTATTGATTGTGCCAAGCATAGGGTTTAATAGCTGCTTGGATTCTGTAAAAATAGCAAGATTTTGGTGTCGATAATGCACAAAAATAAGTGATGCGCCAAGAAACGTAAAAACCTCTATTATGATGATAAACCAAAGCAAAATTCCTCCAGGAGGATAATAAATTGATTTTTCTTTTGGATTGAGCACTGATGTTTCCATTTCTTTTTACAGTTTTTGAATTTCAAATTTGGGATAACCTTTTACGCCTATGTTGTTATAAAAATCTATAAATCGAATTTTATAATAATATCCAGACACCGCTCTTATGATGTAGCATTTGTTTCCGTCTATCGTATATGAATTGTCTTGACTGTTTCTGATCTTCCAATCGTATCCTATTTCGTCCCAATAATTAGTAAATAAATAATTAGCGGTATCTTGAATGGTTAATGTTTCAAAATTGGCATCATTACTTTCCGCTACAGTAACACCGCTATGTTTGTTGATTAGAACTTGTGTCAATACGAAGGGCATAGGCAGATTGCTAAATTTATGATAATGATTGGTAAATAGCAAATCCCAATTTTCTTTTTGTGGTTCTAGCTTTAACGTTTGACCTCCATTGTCAAAATTAAAATGAATAAAATTAACGGTTGGATCTTTTTGTACTGTGTAAGAAATGGCTGAACTACCATCTAGATTTGCATATTTGATTGAGTAAGATGTAGGAGAAACATTTAAAATTTGCATTTTCTTAAATCCCAAATGATTGCCGCTTGCATTGTATTTTCTATCTATTATATAAGTGGTGTTAACGTTTTGCCAGTCTTTCATTACTGTGCTATCTAGGTTTCCTCGTTCGTCATCCCAGTGCCAAAGCACACCTATGGTATCGACAATAGAAGTGAACGAAATGTTTTCTTTTTTTGCCACAAAAACACCTTTAGCTGTATTGGTCAGTACATGATAGCCGTTAGTACTGCATTCAAAAGATAAATCCCAATCGTATCTAGTGTTTGTTTTCAAGATTTTGTTGGTCTCGATACTGTAATAGACTTGATTCAAATAAGGATATCCGATTTCAATTTGTACTGTTTCAATATTTCCTTGTGCGTGTCTGATCAATGGTTGCTCCTTTTTGAAGCAGCTATTCAAAAGCAAGACGATTAAAAATAAAGCTATATACTGTTCTGTTCTTTTCATTTTCTAAAAATTATAACTTAGCGAAACAAACATAGATCTTCCCCAAAGCACATTTAGGTTAGCGCCTTTAGAGTTGGAAACACCAAATACTTGTCCTATCATTTTTACTTCCTTCACATCAAATAGATTTTTTACGCCTAAGGTTAATCTCATCTTCTTTTTCATTAACTGTTTAGAAATTGATAAATCTACGGTTTGATAATCGTTTATTCTACTTTCTTTCACTTTTTTATTGGCATCTAAATAAAAACTCTTAATTGTTCCTGTGTATTTGTAACTCAAGTTAAAGGATAAGTCTAAACTATCTACTTTATAGTCAAGATGCCCTACCATATCCTTGGAATAGAAAAAAGTGTTTTCTATTTCTTCGTTATTGAATTGAGAGTTATAATTTCCATAATATTTATATGACACGTTTGCTGTCCAGTTTTCATAACCGTAATTGATAAAAAGAGAAGCTCCTTTTGTAATCAAATAATCTACGTTAGAATATTGCCAATCTACATTTGAAATTTGCACTAAGCTGATGAGGTTGTTGATTTTAGAATAATAAAATTTAGGTGTGATTCGCACACTGTGTTTCCCTTTTTCTTTATGATAATCTACTGAGAAGTTTAAATGGTCTGAATTTTCGGAGTTCAACGTTTCGTTACCCCAAAGATTAATCGTTGAGTTGAAATGAAATTCGATATACATTTCTTTCAGGCTGGGTGCTCTAAATCCTTTGGCATAAGATATTCGTAGGTCTGTATTTTTGTTCCAATTATAAAGTATATTTAACGAAGGAATGAGTGGTGCAACATATTTGGTGTTGTATGCGTACCGCAGGGCAGGTTGAATTTTCAAAGTTTGAATAGGAGCATAGTTTAGGTTGGCAAAAATAGCGTAATTTCCGATTTCTTGGTGTTGATTCTTGATGCGCTCTGCAATGATAATATCTTGTTTTGTTTCTGTTCCAATCATATAATTCACTTTGCTACTATCTTGCTTAATATTATAAACTATACGAGCCATATAATTGTTAAATATAGTAGTGTCTTGATCAGAAGTACTGGGGGTTAGGGTTTCGTTTAGTGTAACTAAATCTTTGAAGTAGATATTTCTAATTCGACTGTAATAGGATTGCGAAAGGGCTATATCTATATAGTTTTTGTTAGCCAATCGACCTTTGAGTAATAGTTTGTTGCTCCAGCGTTGAGTGTGATAATGAGTGTCAAAAGCGGTTTCAAAATAGGGTGCGCTAGGAGCGCCTCTACTGAGCATTTTCTCGGAAAATCCATTTAACAAATACGTCATTTTTAAGTGTTTCAACCTTCGGCTCAGCATAAGATTACCGAAGTATTGTTCTCTTGGTTTCCAGTCTTTATATCTAAGAGTGTCTTTATTTGCAAATCCATCAAAGAAATTTCTACCGCCTGATACTTTTAAAATATTTTTTTTGTGTTTTAATCCAATTTTTCCACTAAAATTGTATTGACCAATAGATTCGTAATAGCTTTTGAGGGAGATGTCTATTTTTTTATGTTGATACTTTTTGGTAATGACGTTTACCACACCACCTATAGCATTGGTGCCATACGCTACTGAGCTAGGTCCATCTATTATCTCTATTCGATCCACTTCATCTAGGTAGATTTGCGACAGATCTATATTTCCTTTTATGCGTCCCTCAACGGGTACGCCATCGATCATAAATTTTACATGATTTCCAGAAAGACCATTTAGATTTATAGATGTTTCATTAGCGTGCCCATTATTTGTTTTGAAGTTAAGCTCAGTGCTCAGTGCTTCTCTTAGATTATTGGCTCCCTTTTCTTCTATTCTGTCTTTATCTATGGTCGTTATTTCGTATAGAGATTCTTTTTGCATTATAGGTACAAAGTGTCCTGTGATAACCAATTCATGTAAGTCAAATATGCTAGGAGTCAGAGTTAGTATTTTGGATTCGTTAGGTGCTAAAAAGCAAATGGCATTGTTGTAACCAATAAATGAAATTTCTACTTTAGTAGAATCTAAAAAAGGATTAACAGCTATTCCTTTTTCATTGGATACCGCCCATTTGTATGTTCCTGTTTGTGAACCATTCAATGGTGAAAATTTGACATGGGACAAATATATTGGTGCTTTATCTTTTGCATCAACTACGGTAATACTTGATTGTGAATGAATAGCTGAACTAAAAAAAAAGAGCATAAACACAAATTCCCAAAGCCTTTTTGAAGACTTTGGGAATTTGATACTATTATTTTTAACTTTAATCATTTACATAATCAATATTACTCAATAATCAACTTTCTAGAAGAATTAAACGATGTGTTTGACAAGTTCAAGACATAAACTCCTTTTGGCAAGTCGTTTAAAAATAGTTGCTTTTGGTTTATTCCTGCGTGCATACCTATGCTTTGCTGAAGCACTACCTGTCCAGAAAGATTTATCAAAGAAACGGCTACTGTTTCATTAGTTGGATAGTCCAATAGTAAGGTTACTTGATTTACAGCGGGATTTGGGTATATTGTATAGTTCATTTCAAAATCTTGCTCTTGCACATTAGTTGTAACAAGCAGCTCTTTTGAAAAATACGCTTTGCCTGTGCTCATACCACCAAAATCTGTAAATACCAATCTATAAAAACCAGTACTATCGTTGTTGTACAAGAAATACGCAGTAGAATCATAAACCGTCCAACCTATAGAAGAGTTGAATTTTTTCCAACTTCTACCAATATTATCAATCTTTTGGTTGAAATTGGTTTGTGGTGTTGTGCTTGCTATTGCAGCATTGTAATCTGCTTCTTCAGAAAGAGCACTCCACACCTCTCTATTGTTAAATACACTCGTAACATTGATTGCTCCGGCAAACGGAATAATGTCCACATGTTTCATAAACATTATATCCCATGAAGTATTGGTAGGTTCTCTATCTATAGTTTGTTCGTTAACCATAGAGTGGTAAACAAAATTTTTGTTTGGATAATTACTTTTTGTGATGGTAACCATTTGTTCATTAGATCCATCAAGATCAGCATACTTAAAATCCCACACTCCAGACTTTAAACTTGTAATCCAAATTTTCTTATAAGCTCCTGTACTCAATTTTGCTACGTAGAGTGAGTCTCCAAAAGTCCAGTAGTTATTTTGAGGGTTTAGAATTCCCCATCCCATGTCAAATGTGCCATTAGCTCCTCTATATCTATTGAAAGCTCCGTTTGTCCAACTTGTATCAGTGTTTAACAATTGTTCCCAACTGGCATGATTAGTTGTATCAAGGGTTGACCAAGATGCAGTATCTCCTGGGTACGCCCATAATGTGGTATTTGCCTCATTTAGTATAATGGCAGAACCTGCAGCTCCATTGCCATAACAAGAGAACCCCAAGTCCCAATCGTTGTTTACGATGTTAGCCACTTCTCCATCTGCCATACTGTAGAAGACTTGATTACTATAAAATGGCGACATAGATACGGAATCTTCTACCAATTGTGCATTTACACTACTTAATGTTCCCGCTAGTATGACTAGGCTTAGGTATATTTTTTTCATAACGTTTATTTTGGTTATTAATTACAATGCAAAAATCAACAATACAGCAATCTAATTGTGTGATTAAAGTGAGCGCAATATATGATATTCATCATAGTTTCTCGCTTGTATTTGTTTTAAACGTTTCTAATGGGTTTTTTCTTTTCACAACGAAAACGATGAATAATTCAGGGCAAGCTGTTGATGATCAGTAGTTTCGAAAAAAAAAGGGGAAGCATTTGCTTCCCCTTTTCCTATAACTCATAACCAATAACCTAACTAATATATATCATGAGTTGTATTGTAAACATTAAATTTACCTGTTGGGTTTTGTACCCAGTCACCTTTAATGATTTCTTTTAACTCTAAAGAAGCGTCATCATAGATTAACAAAGCGCTTTCAGCACCCATAAATACAGATATCCATACTTCGTCACCACCTTTGTTGTACTCCATGTGTACCATTCTACCATCTACGCCTTCTGGCATGGTGATTGTGTTTTCTAACTCTAATGTTGCAGAGTTAAACACATCCACAGATGAGTTTAAAGCAGGGTCAGTATTTAACGTTCTATCAACCCACAAGTGTTTAGATTTTGGATGAGATTTTACAAACAAAGCTCCACCTCCTGTTCCGGAAGCTTGTACTTCTCTCACAACAGTCCATTGTCCTTCTCCTTCATTAGTTTTGATAAAAGATAATTTATTTTCACCTAAGTGTGATGTTACCCAAACTTTATCTCCATTTGCTAAAGTAATGTTAGTACCTCTACCTGGGTGAGGCTTGATTCCTGTTTCGATGATTTTTACTAATTTTTTATTCGGAACATCAATTACTACAATTTTGTTTGAAGCATTTGCCGCCACTAAGAAATAATGCTCGCTAGCATCCCATCCTCCATCGTGTAAAAATCTTGCAGATGGTATTTCTGTAATTTGTGGGTGAACTGGGTCGGTGTAATCCACGATATCCACCATTCCTCTTTCTTTTATGTTACAAATCCAAACTGGATCTGTGTGGGATGCTACGATAGATGCTACACGAGCTTCTTCGATGTATTCTTTATCTCCATCACAAGCGTTACCAGCAGTTGGTGTTACACTAATTGGCTCTAAAGTTTGTGCATCCATAATAGCGATATGAGCAGGGCTATATCCACCAAATACTAAGTATTTGTCTTCATATCCTTTGAATTTAGAAACTTCAACAGAACGTGAATCAAAAGCACCTCTTACTTCTGCTACAATTTTTGGAGTTTCATAATAGGTGTCAATCATGGTAATTCTACCATCTCGACCTACAGAATAGATATAACGCCCCGAGGCCGAAGTTCTCAAAATATGAACAGCAAAACCTGTTTTAAGTACAACTAATTTTTCTTTTGTGTCACCATCAATTATAGCTACCTTACCTGCGTCTCTCATTATTACACCAAAGTAATTATCTATATTTCTATCGTGCTCAGGAGTAGTTGGTCTATCTGCTACTGGTATTATAAGTTTCCAAGTTTCTGTCATTTCAGCCATTCCAAATGGCGGCACTACTGGCGGTGTTACTTGTAAGAAACGAGTCATTAATTCGATTTCTCCGTCTGTCATAATACCTTTCCACTCTGGCATTCCTCCTGGTGTACCATTTTCAATAAATGCTTTAAGTCCTGCTGCTCCTAACATCAATGTACCTGGAGATTTGTTCCCTTCTGGTGCATTTGGTAATAAGTGCGGACCGGTTGCTCCTTTTCGAGTAGACCCGTGACAACCAGCACATCTATCAAAATAAATAGCTTGCGCCTCATCCCACTCTGCATTTGTCAAATGTATGTCTCCTTCGGTTACTCCATCTACTTTTGCTACTTCTTCGTGTTTTTCCTCTTTTGCAGGTTCTTCTGCATGGGTGTCTTTTTCTTCTGTAGCACCTCCACCACAGCTGGCAAGTGCTAAACTTCCAAATACTGAAAGATATACTAATCCTTTGTTTTTCATGATTCTAATTTTTGTTATTAATAGATTATTGTTTTTTATTACTCGGTAGTAAAAGTATGCTATCAATTGACTTTGAAATATGACATCTGTCAGCTATTTAGCTGATACATGACAATTACATGACAATTTACATTTGACTTACTATATCTTCTTCTAGAAGAATTGCTTTTGGAAATAAAATGTTATTCTCTAAATGTATATGTTGAAATAAATCATTTTGAAACTCTTCTAACTTTGCATACAAGGCTTTAAAAGTGTTGCAAGCTCCTTCAGGAGGAGTAAAGTCATTTGTTAATTGTGCTAATTTTTTTATCATATCTCCGGCTGCATCATGTTCAGAGTCCATTATGTTAATTGGATTTTTAATAGTTCCAAAGTGAGGGAGTTCCACATTGATTCCTGTTTTCTTTGCTGTAGCAAGATCTTTTATAAACGGAAACAAAATCATTTCCTCTTTTTGCATATGAGAAGTGAGTTCTGCTACTAACGCTTCTGTTATGTTGTTGATTTCTATGACCTGCGGGTAATGTGTAGCATGCACTTTTGCTACTTTATTAGAGTATTGTAATAACACAACACTTTCTTCTGATACATATTTGTGGTGTGTGTTTAATATAAAGTCTGCAAGAAATCCTAAGTCCCAAGAATTATAATCATTTGTTTTAGATTTAGTATGATTCATCTGGTTAAGTTCAGATTTTACTGTCTCAAAATCAATCTTTTTATCGGCACATGCTTTTTTTATGGAAATAGCTCCACCGCAGCAAAAGTCAATTCCATTTTCCTTAAATACATCCGCCATTTTAATATTATCAGAAACTGCTTCTGCTACTGTACAATTTTGTAAGTCTACCATTATTTTTTTTGTTTTATTGAGCGAATATACTTTTAATCAAAATGGTGCTTTATGCTAAAAGTCAGTTAAAAACCTGATTTAATTCACATCAACTAATCTCAATTTATGGTGTTTTCAGGTTTTTTAAATAATTGTCGATGGCTACTTTTTCTAATTTATTCAAACCTTTTAGGCTCAATAGACATTTGTTTTCATCTTCTGCTCCTTTACATTTTTCATTAGTAATGTCCATTCCAAAAAGACCGGGTAAATATCTCCTGTTTTTGTTTACAAAATTGTATTTTCCAATAGGCATGTTTGCAGGATAGGATTTTAGTATTTTTAGAGTTTTAGTATCTAACACTTCTATCGATCCATTGTTTTCATAGATACTCAAATAGGTGTATTTTCCATTGCCACTAAACTCTGCATGTATATATTGTTTGCCTGCAACTGGAATAATTTTCTTAACTTTAAACGTGTTTTTATCTACTAAAACTAATTCGTCAGTGCCATTGTCAATCCATAAGAATGGCGTGTTGGGATGTGTCTTTACAAAAAATCCGTCTCCTCCAATTTCTACTTGCCGTTCAAACGACCAATCGTACATTTTCCAAACTGTGACATAAGACTTCCTTAGATGAGGAGTTGCAAAGTAAAAACTCCCATCCTGATACCAATAAGTAGCTGAAAACAAATGGGGCATGCCTACCATATCGTGTTCAAATACAACTTTAAAAGTTTCGATATCAAATACACGTAGCACTTTTCCTCTTCTTGCTGTGGCTATAATATATTTATCGAAAGGATCAATGAAAAAATCTTCTATTGGTTCGGCTATATCTGTGTATGTAACTTGGAGAGTATTCAAATCTAAAACACCTATTTTGGGTTGATCTCTATAGGTGAAAATGGCTTTGTCTTTTGTGTATAATTCGTAAATTGCACTAGCCTTCCCTCCTAGATTTATCGTTTTTACGGGCTTTAAATCTTTACTATCTAAGATTACCAACTGTTGCGGAAGTAATGAGGTGGCCAATACATATTTTCCATCTCTACTTAGTGATACATTTCTTAAATTAATTCCAACACGCACTTTCGCTAATCTTCGTCCTTCTTTTAAGGAGTATTTCTCAATCCAACCGTCTCGGGTAGGAACGTAGATATTCTCTAAATCTGGAAATTGATATTTAATTCCTCCATGAATATTAGACAAAGGAAATTTATCTAGAATTTCTTCTCCTTCCATAATCCAAACAAAACCACCATCTCGCTCTACTACTGGAAGAACTTGACGAATGTCTTTTATCCCTAAATCTTTGACAGGGTCATCAAAAATTGTAATTGATTTTGATATTTTTTTTGTATTCCAAGAGAATCCTTCGTCAATAGGGCTTTTAATATATGCTGCCAAAGCTAATAAACTTGCTGTATCTAACTTTTCAAAAGTGGGCATTTGTGTCTGTGGAAAACCATTTCTAATTTTCTCGGCCAATTCCTCTACACTATATTTCTTCAAAAATTCAGGAATCAAAGGCGGTCCTTTATGTCCTATTCTTTTGTGATGATGACACATTGCACATTTTCGCATATACAACCCTTTTCCTTCTTCTTGAGCAAATAGTTGCGTAGTGAAAAACAACAAAATCAGTGTTATAATTTTCATGATAAGTAGTAGGTTAATTGTTTAATATTCTTCTATAAAACTTGCTGAACGCAATGGGTAAATCAGTGGGCGTAGGCAAGATGTTGTAATTGTTATGACCAAACATCTGTGGTAAATAATATTTTGCTTGTGCTTCAATAGCTAATGAGAATGTGTGTATATGATTCTTCTCAAGTTCCCTAAGGGCTTGTTTTACATCCTCTATTCCATATTTTCCTTCATAGGTATCATAGTCGTTTGGCTTACCGTCTGATAGCAAAATGATCCATTTTTTTCGGGTATTTTCTTTATCTAATAAAAAACCTGCGTGGCGCAATGCAGTGCCGATTCTAGTATAGCCCTCTGCTTCTATTGATCCGACTCTATTTCTTGTTTTTGCCCAGTTTTCATTAAACGTTTTGACATGTCTATACGAACAATTATTGCGGGTGTGAGATGAAAAAGTGTCTATTTGGAATGAAATATCATATTGAGAGAGGATTTCTCCAAAAAGCAAAACGGCTATTTTTTCTACATCTAAAACGTGTATGTTGTTGGTGTAACTATCTGCTGAAAGGCTGGTGTCCATCAATATCAAAACAGACAATTCCTTCTTTCGTTTTCGCTTAGTCGTATATAGTCGATCTGAAGGTGTACGCTTGGCTTTTATTTCGGCAAAAGCATCTACTATTGCTTCAAAATCAATGTCATCACCGGCTACTACTCTGTTTACTTTTTCGTATTCGTTGTGAATTTGTGCAAACATTTTAAACAATTCCTGTTTGGTTTTCGCATGGTTGTGTAATGTCTTAGTTGCATAATCGACATGTGTATTGGATAGATATTGGGGGTATAATTTACAAAAGTCTTTTTTGTATTGTCTTTTTTTGTAATTCCATTCGTCATACTGCATAAACATACCGCCTTCTTCTTTTGAAGCCACATGAATACTCGAGTTAGAGTTGACAAATTCTGCTTTATAAACGGCATGCGAAACATCATCAGCTCGAACGGTATATTTTAAATTCAATTCTCTTATGGCATCTTCATCATCGCTTAATGTATCTTCTCCATCCATATCTCTAAAAGTACCGTTAAACTCTGAAAGTGTTTCTACTTTTTCAAAATTATTGGTCACCACGATATCTTCCATCTGCTTTTTGTCAATACCTACAACCTCTACTTCATCACTAGGATTGGCTTCTAATTCTGTTGTTATTTCTGTGTCTTCATCCTCTTCTTGAGAGGAGGCATTAGGCGCATCGGTATGGGCTTTGAATTCATTCAAGTTTAACTTCATCCACCTTCCATAAAGCCAACTATAATCACAGGGTTCTTCTTTTGTTTTGTAATAGTCTTCTAAGTCATTTTTTAATGTGCCATAAATGGTTTCTGTAGCTGGATATTCTCGAAAAAGTAGTTCTAATACGCTTGCGGAATTTTCTATTGCTTTTTTTTGTGATTCAGATATTTTATATGTTGCTTGGTCTCCCCAATTTAATGCTAGCTTTTGCTGTATCGAAAGGTAAAGTACTCGAAACAAATAAAAATTTACATTTTGCTCTTGATTATCTGAAAAAGAGATTTGCTTTGGTAGATAAAATTTTAATCCCGACCAGCCTCCTTCTCGTTCGGAGGTTACTATTTCATTTTGCAAACCAGATAACGCTCTTGATAAAATGGTTAATCGAGGTTTTAACGGAGTTAATTCAACGGTTCTGCGCTTTTCATCAACATCTACTCTATGTGTTATCTTTCGATAAAACTTATGTAACCGTTTGAATAATACTTGATCTAACTCCATGCTTTCGTTATTTTAGAACATTAAGTTACCAAATCCAATTTCAAGATGCGTTTTTTGTTGTCCTTCTCGTGCATTTTCTCCCATTCTTTCCTGCATAAGTTCTATTTGTTCTTTGGAAGCCTCTACCGTTTTCTTTAAGACATACCATTGTACAGATTCTGTATATGGGGGTGTAGTCAAAGAGCCTTTGTAGTGATATAATTCTTCTAAGTGATTTTCTATCGCATCTCCAAATAATAAGTTCAAATCGATTGGCTGATCGGGAAATCGAACCAACACATCTTCTTGCCCGTGCTCGAGTTCGCCCGCTATGTGCTTGGGGAATTTATCAATTATTGCCTGTATAAAAGGGCTGTCTTCTCCTTCAGTAAAAGTAATCCCCACTACCAAGTATTTAGATATTTCCATTCCTAATGTATCTAGACGAACACTAACCAAATGCACCTCCATTGGGTTTTTAACTTGATCTATGCTGTGCTCGGCTGGTGTGTGAAAATGCAGTTGTTTAAATATGTACAGATACTCGCTAGACTTCACATAACTGTCGTCAGTCATCTTGAGCTCAATCGTATGCCCTTTTTGCTTAAGTGCTGTTAAGTGTGGATTGATGTGGATTTCCAATTGATGATGGTGATCTTTTGCTAAGGAAGATTGAAGATTTATTGGAGATTGAATGTTCTCGCTTTGTTTAAAGCTCAAATCGTATATCTTTCTTTTTTTTGAATGTTCTATCTTTTCTGCTTTTTCGGCCATTTCTTCACTTTTGCAATTGAATAATACCGTAGAAGTAAAAATATAGAGAATTATATATATGAGTTGTTTCATCATTTAAATGCTTAAACTTATTAAATCCTTTAAGGCTTCCAACGTGTCATTATCATCGGTTAGCGGTTCGGCTATCGCAACATTACAAGCAAGTCGCTGTGGTAAGCCACTTTTGATAAGGATAGCTGCATCTACCAACAAACGTGTAGAAACAGTTTCTGCAAGTCCCAACTCAGTTAGGTTTCTAATTTTAGCACCGAGTTTTATCAATTTTTTAGCGATAGCTTCTTCTACATTGGTTTCACTTATCAAAATTTCAGACTCTATTTTTGGTTCGGGATATACAAAAGACAGAGAAACAAACCGTTGACGAGTAGAGGGTTTTAGTTCTTTAAAGCCTTTTTGATAGCCGGGGTTGTAAGTTGCTATCAACATAAAGTCATCTTTAGCTCTGACAGTTTCTCCTGTTTTATCTATAAAAAGAGTACGCCTATGATCTGTAAGAGAATGTAGTGCTACTATTATATCTGGTCGAGCCTCTGCTACCTCATCTAAATATAAAATTGCACCTTCTCTAACAGCTCTTGTCATTGGGCCATCTGTCCAAATGGTTTCTGCACCTTTTATAATGTATCTACCAATTAGGTCTGTTGCTGAGGTTTCTTCATGGCAAGCTACGGTATAAAGTTGTTTACCCATTTTATGAGCCATAAATTCAACAAACCTAGATTTACCTGTTCCGGTGGGACCTTTCAGTAATAATGGTAATTTGTTTTTATAGACATGTTCAAAGATGACTTCTTCTTGATCTATTATTTTATAAAAAGGATTGTTCATACTTATTTTTTTGTAAGAAATAAAAAAAGGCTGGAAACCTAACAATCCAACCCTTCTTTTTTTAATCAAAATTTAACTTTTTATTCTTGTATAAGGGCCTCATCTGTAGGTTGCCCATATTGGAAGAAGTTAATTAAATATAGTGTTATGCCTATTGAGAACACTGTAGCACATATTATCAAAACTAAAAAGTGTGGCTGAATTTCCAATTGAGTTTCCATAAATTCGACCCCCATAATTCGTTCCATATATACTTGCGCTACACCAGCTGCACCAAATGCAGAAGTCATTCCGACCATTCCTATATTACTAAACCAAAATGCAGATCTTGTAATTCCATTGTCATATAATTTACGACCGGTAAGATTAGGCATTGCATAAGCTATGATAGCAAACACAATCATTGCGTATGCCCCCCAAAATGCCATATGTCCATGAGCTGCAGTAACTAATGTGCCGTGGGTGTAAAGATTTACATTTGGTAATGTATGCGCAGCACCCAATAAACCTGCTCCAACGAATGAAACGATTGCTGTTCCCATAGTCCATTGCAAAGCTGTTTTGTTTGGGTGTTTCTTTTCTCCTTTTCTGTACATTTTAATAGCAAATAGTGCCATTGCTAAGAACGCTAGAGGCTCCATTGCTGAGAATATTGCTCCAATCCACAACCAATAAGATGGTGCTCCGATGTAATAAAAGTGATGTCCAGTTCCTAAGATACCAGATAAGAACGTCAATCCAACGATCACATAAAGCCATTTTTCAATAACCTCTCTATCTACACCTGTGATTTTAATCAATAAGAAAGATAAGATACCTCCCATGATAAGCTCCCATACACCTTCTACCCATAAGTGAACCACATACCATCTATAAAAAGAATCTAATGTGTGATTGTCAAACCAGATCATTCCAGGTAAATAAAGTAAAGCTGTAAATAATAATCCCATAGCAAGAACCAACGCAGTAGTTGTTTGTCTTTTTCCTTTGAAAAGCGTCATTAATATGTTGAATAAAAAGGCTAGGACATTTACTACTACTAACCAATCAAGTGGTCTTGGTATTTCTAAGAACTTTCGTCCTTCCCACCAATTCATGTGAAATGCTACAATTGCTGCAACACACGTCAATTTATTAGTTGTTTGGCTTTTGTTAGGATTTATGGGAGCTGCGTATTATATTATACCAGAAGAATCTCAGACGGAGTTGTATTCACCTAAGCTAGCTATCATACAACTACT
>CAMZLL010000185.1 GCA_947311505.1 uncultured Cryomorphaceae bacterium | reverse complement strand
AATGTCTAATGTCTAATGTCTAATGTCTAATGTCTAATGTCTAATGTCTAATGTCTAACGTCTAACTCAACTCTATCATCTTCTTCAAGCTTTGCAAAGCACTTCCACTTTCGATGGATATTCTCGCTCGTTCAATTCCTTCGGTAATTTCACATTGTTTGTAATTTGCAATCGCAACTCCGGCATTGGCTAAAACTACTTCTTTTTGAGGAGCTGTAGCTTTGTTTTCCAATACATTTAAGAAAATAGCTTTTGCATCATCTATTGACTTCCCTCCTGACAACTGTTCTTGAGTAAGTTGCATTAAGTTTAAATCATTTGCTGATAGTAATTTTTCGGTTGTTTTTCCCACCATTTTAAATTCACTTGTCAATGAGATTTCATCATAACCATCCATAGCATGAACGATAGTTACACTTTTGTCCAGTTGTTGATGCAGTAGTTGATACAGTCTTAAAACTTTTAAATTAAATACGCCTATTAATTGAAACTTTGGTTGCGAAGGGTTGACCAATGGACCTAGCATATTGAAAAAAGTTTTCACACCCAATTCTCTTCTAATTGGAGCTACTCCTTTCATAGCGGGGTGGAATAGGGGAGCGTGAAGAAAACAAATGTTCGCTTCTTCCAATTGTTTGTTGAGGTTACTTTCATCATTTGAAAAAGTATGCCCCAATGATTCTAATATGTTTGAAGAACCGCAAAAGGATGAAACACCATAGTTTCCGTGTTTGGTAACTTTCACGCCTGCGCCCGCTACTACAAACGAAGATAGTGTAGATATGTTAAACGTGTCTTTGCCATCGCCACCAGTGCCACATAAATCTGTAGTTGTAAAATCTGTGGCAAATGGAACACAAAGATCGAGTAGCGCATTTCTAAAACCTCCTAGTTCGGCTACTGTAATGTCTCGCATCAGAAAACTGGTGATAAAAGCACTTATTTGTGATGGATTGTAAGCGCCTTGGCTTATTTTTTCCAAAACGTTGTAGCTATCCTCTTTTGTAAGTGGTTCATAATTGTATAGTTGTTTTAGTATCTGTTTCATTGGTTTCGGCTTATATTATGTTCTTTATGCTTATTTTAATGGACGCTATCATTTCTGAATTTAGACCTTTTTTGTCTAGTATCTAATGTCTATTATCTAAAGTCTAGTATCTAGTATCTAATGTCTGTTATCTAAAGTCTAGTATCTAGTATCTAATGTCTATTATCTATCGTCTATTATCTAAAGTCTAGCATCTAATCATTGTAACTTTCAAAAAAACTACGCAACATTTGTTTGCCCTCAGGAGTAAGTACCGATTCTGGATGGAATTGTACTCCGTGAATGGGGAGATTATTGTGTTTAAGACTCATTATTTCTCCTTCCGTATCTGTACTGGTACAACTTAAAGAGTCTGGCAACGTGTCATTTTTTACTACCCAAGAATGGTATCTTCCTACAGTTGGATTGTTCATTCCTTTATAAAAAGTAGCATCAGCTAAGTTTTCAAGTTTGCAGTCAACTCCATGATAAACTTTAGGTAAGTTTTTCAAAGCTGCACCAAAATATTCTCCGATAGCTTGATGTCCTAAACAGACCCCTAATATAATCTTTGTTTTATGATATCTGTCAATTACTTTCATCAGCAAACCAGCATCTTTTGGTAAACCTGGACCGGGAGATAGAACAATAATATCAAATTCTTCTAGGTCTTCTAACTCAAATTCATTGTTGCGATACACAACTGGTCTTTCATCGTTTATTTCCTCAATGTAATGTACTAAGTTATACGTGAAGGAGTCAAAATTATCTACGATTACGGTTTTCATTATACAATTAGATTTTGATGAATATTTGTTGCTTTTTTTAATGCTTTGCGCAATGCTCCGAGTTTATTGACTACTTCTTGCAATTCGTTTTCGGGTACAGAGTCTATTACTACTCCCGCTCCTGCTTGATAGTATAGTGTACTGTCTTTAGAACAAAAACTCCTTATGATAATAGCATGATTAGTCGCATTTTGAAACGAGAAGAAACCTATTGCACCACCATAAAATGAACGAGAATTGTTTTCTAAACGATCTATGATTTGCATCGCTTCTATCTTAGGTGCGCCACTCAACGTACCTGCTGGAAATGTATGTGAAAATACTCCTGTGGCAGAGTGCTCCAGTAATAGATTGCCTGTAACTCTTGACACTAAGTGAATGACGTGACTAAATTGCTGAATCTCTTTGTATCTGTCCACTTCTACTGTGTTGCAATGGCGACTTAAATCATTTCTTGCCAAATCCACTAACATAACGTGTTCGCTATTTTCTTTGGGGTCGTTTTTTAATGCTTGAATATTAATATCGTCCGTTTCTTTGTCGCCTGTAAACTTGTATGTTCCTGCTATGGGGTGAATTTCTGCAATGTTATTATTTACAATGATTTGTGCTTCGGGTGAAGAACCAAATAGTTTAAATGAACCAAAATCAGCAAAAAATAGATACGGGGATGGATTTAAAGAACGAAGCGTACGATACACATTAAATTCATCACCTTGAAACTTTTGCGAAAACTGACGCGATATTACCAACTGAAAAACATCTCCTTGTTGGCAATGCTCTTTGGCAATGTTCACATTGTTCATGAAATCAGCTTCCGAAATATTACAATCTTCTTCTCCTATAACTTCAAAATTATGGGTGTTAAAAGTATTGTTTTGAAGTAATCTGATGATGTTTTTCATTTTGCTGTCTTCACCATCTGGAATGTTTTCAATAAGAATCAATTGACTATTAAAATGATCAAATACCAGAATGAACCTAAAGAAACCGTAATGATATGCAGGGATATCTAGCTTTGGTTTAGTGGTGTCGAAATTGACATTTTCCATGGTTGCTACAGCGTTGTATCCACTATATCCAAAGACACCATTGAAGGGAAGCTGTTTTTCGGGGTTGGTAAATTCAAAAGAATTGACAAAGGTTTTCATTTTAGAAGCAAAATCTACTGCTGCATCTGCAATGGTTGTTTGTTCTATGGCTTCCAATTCATCAAAAACCAATATCGAATGATTGTTGTTTCGTTTTTGATATTCAGAACTTTCAAACAAAATACTTTTTGGATAATTCTCACGTATTCTTTGGTAAGAAACAATGGGGGTAATTACATCCGCAAGTATTGTATGTGTTTTTATAGTGTACATATTTTATTATTCTCGTGTTGTGTCAACAAAAAAGGCTATCTGTGTCAGATAGCCTAATTATAGTATGGTATTTACAAATTAATTTCAACTCTGACTTTTACGTTAGTTGAATCCACCAATTTGTATTTAAAGTATTCTTTTTCATTGTTGCCTACAAATGTGAAAACTATTTTTAAAATAATGGACTATTCTACCTTAAAATATTCACTCCATTAGATTAGAGATGCTCTATAGCTTTTATTATTGCTTTAATTCTATATAACCCTGATAAACGGTGTCTTTACCATTCTGAGTAACTGTAAGTAAATAAAAATAAGTTCCTCCAACACTTTTATTGGATGTGAAGCCTGCGTTTGTATTCGATTGACCATTCCAATCATTCAAATACGGAGAATTTGTAAACACTAAATCACCCCATCTATTATAGATTGATAAAGAATTGGAGTCGTAATTTTCTAGACCTTTTATATGAAAGTAATCATTTAAATTATCTGAATTGTTAGAAACTCCATTCGGGATAAAAAGTTCGTCAGTAACGCTAATGACAATTGTGTCTGATGCCTCACAGCCATTTAATGAATTCGTTAATATAACTACAAATTCAAAATTGCCTGTTTCAGTAAAGGTGTAATTAAAGCTAGAATCATTTGAGTAAGTTGCATCATCTAAAAACCAATTTACAGATCCTTGATCTCCGGTATAAGAAAAATCGTGTGAAGTAGGAGTTACTATTGAAATGTTCTCAAATGCGTTGTTGTCAAAGAGTAAATTTACATTTGCGTTTACAAAAGATACCACTGATGTTTGAGACGAGTCAACACAGCCATTGTTAGTTGTTATGTTTAACTGAACAGTATAGTTTCCATTTTGATTGTAATTATAACTAGTGTCTTGACTTGTGGAATTTCCTGTTGGGTTGTCGCCAAAATCCCAACTCCATTGAGTTATTGTATTGTTTGTAAATTGATTTGAAACACTTGATAAATCATTGAAATTAACAATGAAACTATCACAGACATTGGTGGTGTTAAAATTTGCAATGGGATT
>CAMZLL010000184.1 GCA_947311505.1 uncultured Cryomorphaceae bacterium | reverse complement strand
GCTTTTGCTTCACCAATTCCTTTGAACTTTTTTAAATCTTCAATTGACAATTTAGCAAGTCTATGAATATTATTTTCAGAAGCTCTTAAAATTCTTTGAGCCAATTGAAGATTTAAAAAAGTTCAAAGGAATTGGTGAAGCAAAAGCGGTGAGTATTGTCGCTGCATTAGAATTAGGTAGGAGGCATAAAAATGAAGCACCGATAGAAATACCTATTATTAAAGCTAGTAGAGATGGATACAATATTATAAAGCATAAATTAGAAGATTTGCCTTTTGAAGAATTTTGGATTCTTTTATTGTCTCGTTCCAATAAAGTGAAAAGCACACATCTCATAAGTAGAGGTGGCATAACTGGAACTGTGGCAGATGTAAAAATAATATTAAAGAAAGCAATTGAAAATTTAGCATCCGGATTGATTTTGGTGCACAATCATCCATCCGGAAATTTAAAGCCTAGCCAGTCAGATATAGAATTGACCGAAAAAATAAAAGCTGGAGCATCTATAATGGACATTCAATTATTAGATCATTTGATAATAGGAGATGGTGATTATTATAGTTTTGCCGATAATTCTAGGTTATAAACCTTTGGATGTTGCTTACTAAGCTAATTGTTAGCTGTTTTTTGCTAAAATCAATGTATATTTGGGCAAATACAAAAGTGAATAATTACTTATAGTATAAATAAGAATTAAATAGAAAAACACATTATCCAATACAACTATTGGAATAGAATAAAATAATATGACATTTAAAGATTTAGGGCTTTCAGAAAAAATACTCAAAGCAGTAGAAAAGAAAGGTTACACAGTGCCAACACCTATTCAAGAAAAATCAATTCCCTTAGTTTTAAAAGGGAAAGATTTGATGGCATCCGCTCAGACGGGAACAGGTAAAACTGCGGGATTCACTCTGCCGATATTGGAATTGTTAACAAAAAATGAAACTCCGAAAAACAGACCAATAAGAACATTAATTCTTACTCCAACTAGAGAGCTAGCAGCGCAAGTTTTTGAAAACGTAAAAGAATACAGTAGAAATTTAGACATTAGATCTACCGTTATTTTTGGAGGTGTAAAAGCAAACCCGCAAATTAGACAATTGAGAAATGGTGTAGATATATTAGTAGCAACACCAGGAAGATTATTGGATCTACACAATCAAAAGGTCCTTTCATTGGCAAAAGTAGAAGTCTTTGTTTTAGACGAAGCTGACCGTATGCTCGATATGGGATTTTCTCGTGATATTAATAGAATAATGGAGTTAATACCCGCTAAAAGACAAACTTTACTTTTCTCAGCAACTTTTTCTAAGGAAATAAGAAAATTAGCGAACGGAATACTATCCAACCCCATGTCTGTAGAGGCTGAACCTGAAAATTCGACTGCGGAAATGGTAGTGCAGAAATTTTATAGAGTAGATCAAGCCCGAAAAACACAAGCCATCATTAAGTTGATTTCTGAAGGGAACTGGAAGCAAGTGCTAGTGTTTACAAGAACTAAATATGGTGCAAATAAGTTGTGTAAAAAAATGGTTCAAAATAAAATTTCAGCAGCACCTATTCATGGCAATAGATCTCAGAATCAAAGAATCAAAGCTTTAAAAGATTTTAAAGATGGAAAAGTTCGAATTTTAGTTGCAACGGATATTGCAGCTAGAGGGTTGGACATACCTTTGCTTCCTCATGTTGTTAATTTTGAATTACCCAACCAACCAGAAGATTATGTTCATAGAATAGGTCGTACAGGTAGAGCAGGAGCAAGCGGAGAAGCTATCTCTTTTGTGGCAGTAGATGAGCTAGAATATTTACAAAGTATAGAAATCCTATTAAACACACAGATGGATTTAGGTGTCATAGAAGGATTTGAACCAGATTTGAGCTTGAAACCTAAATCTAAAAGTAAAAAACGTAAACCAAGTGGAGGAGGTAAACGATCTTTCTCTAGTCAAAAAAGTTACCGACCAAAAAGAAGAAGATAATTGGCTATGAAAATTCAAATAATCAATGGACCTAATTTGAATCTACTTGGAAAAAGAGAAGAACAGATTTATGGAAGTCAGACTTTTGAATCTTATTTTGAAAATTTAAAAATAAAATTTAAAGACATTACATTTTCCTATTTTCAAAGTAATATTGAAGGAGAGTTGATCAATAAAATTCATGAAGTTGGTTTTGAATTTGACGGCATTATCCTAAATGCAGGAGCATATACACATACCTCCATCGGTATAGGAGATGCTATAGCTGGTGTCACAACCCCAGTTGTGGAAGTTCATATTAGTAATGTTTATAGTCGAGAAAGTTACCGGCACGAATCCAAAATGGCAAAGCATTGCAAAGGGGTTATTACTGGATTTGGATTAGATTCTTATGCTTTAGCTGTATTAAGTTTTTAAAGAAAGTAGTGCTAATTTCAATACTTGTTTATCTTTGACCCACTTAAAATAGAAAGATATGCCAATACGAATACGCAAAGATAAAAACACATCATCATCAAAACAAAGTCGAATACCCAATCCGTCTCGTAGAAGAGGTGGAGGTGGAGGGTTCCCTGGCGGAGGTGGTGGCGGTATCATCGCATCCCTATTGCCAATGGCAATAAATCTATTTAAAAAGAACCCCAAAATAGGAATTGTCGTCATTATTGGAGCTATAATTATATTTTTCATGATGGGAGGTTTTGGTGGAACTGGAGGAGGAAGCTTCTCTAATCAAAGTTTATTTGGAAGCGCTACCGGTTTAGAAATGGACGAAGAAGTTTACGATCAAGCAGAAGTTTTTGCACCTTTAGCAGACAATACTAAAAATCCATTACCCGAAAAAGTAAGTTTAGAAAAATATTGTCCTTCCCGAAAAAATCAAGGAAAACAAGGTTCTTGTGTAGGTTGGGCTAGTGCCTATGGTGCTCGAACAATATTACATGCAAGACAAACAGGAAAATCTCCAAACAGTTTAAAGTTTAGTCCTTCCTACTTGTATAATCAAATTCATTTGGATAATTGTCAAGGATCTTATTTGCAAAAAGCAATGGAAACAATGAAGAGTGGGGGAGTAGCACCCTATTCAGAGTTTGCTTACAATGAAAATAATTGCTCAAAAATGCCCAGTAAAGCAGTCAAACAACACGCAAAACAATTTAAAACAAAAGGTTTCAATAGACTTTCTTTAGACGGTAATGATTATAAAACGGATTTATTGGCAATGAAACAGAACCTGGCTCAAGGTGCACCCGTAGTTATCGGAATGATGGTAGGCGGCTCGTTTATGGGAAAAATGCGAGGAAAAAAACTATGGAAACCTACAAAGGCTGATTATAACAATGTAAATAGTTTCGGTGGACATGCTTTATGTGTAATAGGTTATGATGACAACTATGCTGGAGGTGCTTTTCAGATTATGAACAGTTGGGGAGAAGATTGGGGTGCAAGAGGATTCTTTTGGATTAGATACAATGATTTTGAATATTTCAACAGAGAAGCCTATGGCTTGTATCCAATGGGGTCATCAGAAAAATTTGATAAAACTAAAATGAGTGCTTCTATAGGTTTGGTTTATAATAAAAGTGCCAAAAATATCGAACTGGAATATACAGGCGGTATCACATTTAAAACAAAAAAACCAATCAAACTAGATACAGATTTTAAAGTGGAAGTTACCAATTCTATTGAATGTTATGTATATGTATTCGGAGAAGAAACGGATGGAAGCAATTATGTACTGTTTCCATACACCCAAAAACATTCGCCCTACTGTGGTATTACAGGCACACGCGTGTTTCCAAATGGATATAGTATGTACGCTGATAATTTAGGGACAACTGACCGTATGGCTGTAATCGTATCCAAACAACCATTGGATTATAACAAAGTTAGTACAGCTATAAATAATGCTCACGGTTTGACTTACGAACAAAAAGTGACCAATGCTTTAAAAAATGAGTTAGTAACAGATATTACATTCAAAGGAGGAAAGACATTTAAATTTACAAGCAATATTACTACTAAAAATACCGTAGCTGTAATAATAGAAATAGATAAAAATTAAAATACAATATTAGTATTTCCACAATGTTTCTCTATATCAGACCAGACACTAAATACTACTTTTGAAACTTTAAAAGGATATAATATATAAAAGCTAAATGATTCTCTTATCTTTGGGCTTAATATCAACTTAAAGATTTAAAATGAAGAGAATAATCAGTTTTTTTGTAGGAATTTTTATAACTATTTTTTCGTTTGCACACGAAGGAATGTGGATTCCATCTTTGCTCAAGGCAGTAGAAGGAGATATGCAATCTATGGGGTTGAAGTTGAGTGCAGAAGATATATACTCCATTAACCACAGTAGCTTAAAAGATGCCATTGTACACTTTGGTGGCGGATGTACCGCTGAGATTGTTTCCAATCAAGGATTAATTTTAACCAATCACCATTGTGGGTTGAGTCAGGTACAGTCGCATTCTTCTACCGAAAACGATTACATCAAAAATGGTTTTTGGGCAATGAACAAAAAAGAAGAGTTAACCAATCCTGGGCTTACTGCAACACTTATTGTTCGCATAGAAGATGTTACCCAAAGCGTGTCCGAAGGCATCACAGCACAAATGGACGAACGAACAGCACTCAAAAAGCAGTACGAAAATATGCAGAAGCTGCAAGCAGCTGCTGTTAAAGGGACGAATTATAAAGCAGTGGTGAAATCTTTCTACTATGGAAATGAATTTTATATGATCGTAACCAAAACATTCAAAGACGTTCGTTTGGTAGGAGCTCCTCCCGTAGGAATAGGAAAATTTGGTGGAGATACGGATAACTGGATTTGGCCACGTCACACTGGTGATTTTTCTGTTTTTAGAATCTATGCCGATAAAAATAACAAACCAGCAGAAATTGCAGTAGATAACGTGCCATATCGTCCAGACAGCTGGCTAAAAGTTTCGATGGAAGGCGTACATGAGAATGATTTTTCTATGGTGTTTGGTTTTCCAGGGCGAACATCTCAGTACCTAACTTCTTATGAAGTGGATGATTACATCAACATTATTAATCCAAAACGAATTGCTATGCGAACGCAAAGTTTAAAAATTATAGATGCAGCAATGGCAAGTTCGGATCAAATTAGAATACAATATACCTCAAAACAGGCACGAATTTCTAATGCACATAAAAAATGGATAGGTCAAAATCTAGGTCTGAAAGAGAAAGACGCTTTGCAAAAGAAAAAAACGCAAGAAGCAGCCTTCATAAAACGAGTATCTAAAGAGGTTAATTACAAAGATATATTGCAAGATTTAAAGGCTAATCAAGAGAACTACATTAAATATGATGTAGCCTATTCAATGTTTGTTGAAATTTGGTATTATGGTCCAGAGATTATAAGATTAGCACACGGTTTTGAAGAACTTCTCGGTGAAGATTTTGATACCATAGTGGCACAAAAGAAAAAAGGTATAGAAGGATTCTTCAAAAACTATGATGTAACAGTCGATAAACAAATTTTTAAAAAACTGGTAAAGATGTATATGGAAAATTTGTTTATCGACTGTTACATCATAGTTTTTGAAGAATACTTCTATACCTTTTTTCTTTTGTGCCACTATGGTATCAAAATCTTCACCGAGAAGTTCTTCAAAACCGTGTGCTAATCTTATAAT
>CAMZLL010000183.1 GCA_947311505.1 uncultured Cryomorphaceae bacterium | reverse complement strand
ATAGAATTAAAAGACGTAGATTTGGTTGCTTTTTTTGGGGCAAACGGTACAAACCTTAGATTGATAAAAAGTCATTTTTCACAATTAAAAATTGTACAAAGAGGTGCTAAAATAAAAGCAACCAAATCTACGTCTTTTAATTCTATATTTAATTCTCCCAAATTTTTATGTTTTTAATGATTTCAATGTAGGAATACAAATTTATTGCATAACTTACAACTGTACTTATAAAGTAAGTATTACTTTTGAACAACTTACGAGAAAGGTAAACAATACAATGGCATCAAATATTATTACATTGACTACAGACATGGGTAACAAAGACTACTATGTCGCATCTATAAAAGGAACACTGTACTCTAAAAGTCCCTCTTGCAACGTTGTAGATATTAGTCATGAAATAAAACCTTTTGACATAGCACACGCTTCTTATGTGTTGAAAAATTGTTTTTTAGATTTTCCCGCAGGAACGGTTCATATTGTGGGAGTCAATCCCGAATCTACTGAACAAACAAAGCATATTGCTATACTATATAAAGGTCACTTTTTTGTAGGTGCTGATAATGGATTCTTTGCCTTGCTTTGCGATCAGGATTTACTAGAACAAGTGGTTGAGATTAAAATAAATGAAGCGTCTGATGGTAACTTGTCTTTTCCTACAAAAAATATCTTTGTGGATGTAGCGTTGTCTATCAGTTCACGTCAAAGTCTTAATGCTATTGGATTACCTAGAGCGCAAAACAGCATTGTACGGAAACAATTGTTTAGACCAACTGCTGAAGAAACCGTTATCAAGGGAACAGTTTCTTATATAGATACGTACGGTAATATCATAACAAATATTCATAAAAATCTGTTTGATGAAGTGGGCAAAGGAAAAGTATTTAACATTTACTTAACTCGTGCCGGGTATATGATTACCAAAATTCATAAAAAATATAGCGAAGTACCCGAAGGGGAGAAAATAGCTATTTTTTCGAGTACGGGAATGCTAGAAATAGCTATAAATAAAGGGGTGGAAGGATCGGGAGGAGGTGCTAGTAAGCTGTTTGGAATAAAATTAAACGACACCATAACCATTGAATTCTCGGATTTAAAAAATAAACAAGTAGTATGATTACTAGAATAGTTAAGCTAACAATTGATCCCGATAAAACAGCTGCTTTCAAGAGTGCATTTGTAGATAACAAAGAACATATTAGAGCCTTTCCAGGCTGTACGCATTTAGAGATTTTACGAGATGCTAAATGTGCAAACCTTTTTTTTACGTATAGTAAGTGGGAAACGGAAGAGGCAATAGAGAATTATCGAAAGTCAGATTTGTTCAAAGGAATCTGGAAAAATGTTAAACCGATGTTCTGTGCAAAACCAGAGGCTTGGAGTTTATTAAGTTAAAACGAAATGGATAATTTTGAAATAAAAGAAGTTCCGCAAAAAGGATTTACTAAACTACTATTGGACTACTCCAATAATAATCCAAAACTCAGCCCTTTTATTTCTAAATTCCCTACTAAAGAAGGAGTTCTTGAGCATTTAGATTCCTTAAAATTTGATGATTCTAAACGACTTGTGTTGGTAGAAGCTTTAATTCGTCAATATAAAAACACAGGAATAGATGTCCCTGAAAATATAACGAACTTATTAGATGTTAATACTTTTTGTGTTACAACCGGACATCAGCTGGGGTTGTATGGAAGTGCTAAGTATTTTATACATAAAACTATTTCTACTATAAAATTAGCCAGAGAGTTGAATCAATTTCAGAAAGATAAATTGATTGTGCCTATATTTTGGTTGGCAACAGAAGACCACGATTTTCAAGAAATCAACTCTTTAAATCTATACGGAAAGAAAATATCTACTACAAATAGAGCTACAGGTCCATTGGGACGTGTATCACCTAAAGTTTTTGAAGATACTATTGACGAATTTGCAAAACTTATAGGAACCTCCACTAATGCGAAATATTTGGTATCTGTTTTTGAAAGAGCATTTCAATGCAAAACTTGGGCAGATGCTACTAGATATTGGGTGCATGCATTATTTGGTGATGAACTCTTGATCTTGGATGGAGATGATGTCGGTTTGAAGACCATATTTGCTCCGTATATGGAGGATGAACTTCTTAACAGAAAGTCACATTTAGAAATAGAGTTAACAAGTAACTCTCTTGTTGAAAATGGGTATCACAAGCAAGTGGGGCAACGAGAAATTAACTTGTTTTATATAGAAGATAACTTAAGAGAACGTATCGTGTTTGAAAATGAACTTTTTTCGGTGTTGAATACGGATATATCTTGGTCAGAAAATGAAATAATAAATAAACTACACAATAATCCAGAAAAGTTTAGTCCCAATGCTGCATTACGTCCTTTGTATGAGGAGGTAGTTTTGCCAAATGTCGCTTATATTGGAGGGCCTGGTGAATTGGCATATTGGTTTCAATTGAAATCTAATTTTGATCGGGTAGGAGTACCTTTTCCTGTTTTGATGTTGCGAGATAGTTTTTCGTTGGTAACAGATAAAGATTTAGGTTTTCTTACAAAGGTAAAGCTATGTTTTTCTGATTTATCCTTTTCAAATGATGAGTTAGTAAAGCTATATTTGAATAGAAACACCTTGTCATTAGCCGATTTGTCAAATGAAAAAAAGGACCTAATACAAGTTCAGAAAAACATAATCGATAAAGTACTAGCTGTTAATCCAAATTTGGAAGTTATGCTAGAGGCAGAATTTAATAGGTGGAATAAACTGTTTTCAAAATTAGATAAGAAGCTAACCAAAGAGTTAAAATTTAGGGAGGAAGTTAATATTACCAAACTTACCAAACTTCAAGACAAGTATTTCCCCAATGGGAAACTAAATGAAAGGTCAGTTGGCTTTATGGATGATTTTATTATTTTGGGTAAAGACGTGTATTTAATCACTCTTTTAGAAGTTAGTAATATTTGGACAAGCAACCTAAAACTGGTTGTCGTTTCATAAATTTGAAGAATAAAAAAAGCTCAATCGTTAGATTGAGCTTTTTTATGAGTTTAATTAAATAGTTGTTGCTATCTAATTCCGTGCATTTTCTTAGTTAAAAATTTATTCATTGACATTACAGCTACACCTGCTACAATTGGAATCGCTGTGAATATCATAAAGAACACAGACATCGAATAGGTTTCACTGATATAATCAATCATACTTCCAGATAACCCAGCTAGTAAGTTGGCCACAAAATTGGCTAAGAACCAAATTCCAAACATCATACCTATTAACTTAGGAGGAGAAAGTTTACTTACATAAGATAATCCTACTGGAGAAACCACTAACTCTCCTAATGTATGTAAGAAATATGCAACTATAAGAAAGATCATACTCGCTTCAGCACTGGTTGCTCCAGGTAATATGTTTGCACTTCCATATGCTAAAACTCCAAATCCAAGACCTAATAAAATTAAACCAACACCAAATTTAACAGGAGCAGAAGGATTGTACTTGCTTTCCCATATTTTAGAAAATAATGGAGCAAATAAAATGATAAATAAAGAGTTCAGAATCCCAAACCAAGATGCTGGAACTTCTATTTCTTTATCTTTTATAGATACCACATGGGCATTAATCGATTGCGATACTGACGCAGCTTTTTCTTCATTTAAAAACATATATTTGCCTTTGCCATTAACATCTAGAATAGAGATTGTACCATTTACGGTTACTGCCTCATCTGTACGAATGACTGTTTCTATGCTTTGCATTGAAGATTCCTTAGTTTCCTCATCTATAACTTCTTCTTGAAATGTTATATCATAAGCTTTAGTGTTAAAGTTCTTGGATACCATCCAGCCAACTATTACCCAAATTACTAAGAAACTAAAAGCAAGCAAGTAATTAGCAACAGCGAATTTTTTGAAGGAGGCTTTAAATAGTAGGAAAAGAACATAAGTTATTATTGCAATAGGCACTACAGTTATTATAGTATTGATAATAGTAAATGAGGTTGCTGCGCTGCCCGTTAAAATTCGGTCGGTAAAGTCTTTCGCGAATATTGTCATTGATCCACCGGCTTGTTCAAAGGACATCCAGAAGAATATAGTGAAAAAAGCCAATACTCCTATAACCATCAGTCTATCTCTTGTAACCTTTTCTTTGGGAACAGTTTCTCCAAGATCATCTAAGATATCTTCTTGTGGAGCTTCTGTTATAAGGTCGTCAGCAGCATCTGTATCTAAAACAGTTTCGTCAAAGTTAGAATGTTGTTCTTTTTCTGGCTTTAATCCTATTTGGTCAAATATGTTTTGAGCAAAATAAAACATCATCATACCAATAAACATAAATACACCTGCAAGACCAAATCCGTAGCTCCAACCTACTTTTTCTCCTATATATCCACATAGTAAAATACCAAGAAACGCACCTGCGTTTATACCCATATAGAATATGGTGTAGCCACCATCTTTTTTCTCGGGAGTTTTTAAATATAAGTTACCAACTATTGAGCTAATATTTGGCTTAAATAAACCGTTGCCAACAATCAAAAGACCTAATCCTAGGTAAAACGTGATTTCTGTTTCAAACCCCATTGAAGCATGTCCTAATGTCATGAGTAATGCACCTATAAGAATGGCTATACGATAACCTGTTAGTTTGTCAGCAATCAATCCTCCAAATATGGGGGTAACGTAAACGAGACCTGTATAAATACCATATAATGTTAAAGCTTCAGCGTTTGTCCATTCCCATCCGCCAATACCTTCAGAACTTACTAAGAATAGTACTAAAAGTGCGCGCATTCCATAGTACGAGAAACGTTCCCACATTTCTGTGAAAAACAGAATGAACAAACCTGCGGGATGCCCCATTACTTGTAATTGTGCTGTGTAATTTGTCTTTGTTAAACTCATATTGTTTTATTTTTCAAGCTCCGAAAATAGCAATTAATTATCAGTTTGTAGTTGTCATTCGATTTTATTTTTTGAGAAACAAACCAAATTTTAATCGACTTAGGCTCGTTCTGTTGGTATTATTGCTTACATTCCTCCTGGTTTTTGGAAACCTTTTCCTCGTCTTCCTTTAAATAATGCGGAGTTTAAATTTGCCCAAGAGAGTGCTACTTCAAACCCTCCTTGAGATTTTGAAGTAGCCTTTAATGGCGATATGTTTATCTCGTATGCTGCTGTTACTGTCCAACCTGCTATTTCTACACCTAACATAGGGGCTATTGCATCGTTATTTCTGTAGTTCACACCAAAAGTTACATAAGAACTGTTGTAAATACCTGTGTATTTGGTGCCTTGTTTTAATTCGTATTTCCCTCCTAATGTTATTAATAGTTCTTGAGATGATCCTTGTTTCATATACGAAAGGCGAGGGGTTACCGCAAATTTTGAACCTTGCAATTCTACATCAGCGCCTATCATTCCTACTATTTTTTTATGCAGTTTATCTGATGAGCCATTGTAATATTTAAAAACTGGAGAGGTTACATGATACATGCTTACCCCTGCATAGAATTTTTGTAAAGCGGTTTTATTAAAAGACGTTTTGGTACCGTGATAATCATAGTAAAGTCCTGTCCCAAAATCTGGTTGAAAAAACGATGCCGCTGCATTTGCTTCATTACTTGCTAAACCGGTGTCGAATTCTTCTCCGTCAAATTGGTTAGCCCAAATAAGATTGCCAACTTGTGCACTTCTTTGCGCACCTCCTCCTTGTATTCCAAGAGAGAGGCTTGACTCTTTGTTGAGGTTGAGTGCTCCTGACACAGATAGTGAAAATTGAGTTGTGCCTAATTTTGCATCACCAGCTACGTCATTATAAACGTTTATTCCAGCTCCAAGATATCCTTTTTTGCCATAGTTGTTTCCTTTAAAAAAATTGAAATCTGCGGCAAATTGAGAGGTTACAAATGGACTGCCCAATGTCATCCATTGTTGTCTGTGTCCTAGTGTTACTCGTTCCCAGCCTCCAAAAACACCTGTAGCTCCTGGGTTCATTAGTTGAGGAACCATATTAGTCTGTACAAAATGAATGTCTTGAGCATAAAGTGAACTAAGGCTAAATAATCCAACGGTAAGTATGTTTAATATTGTCTTCATCATTATCGCATTAGTGTTATGTTACCGGCTCTTCGTTCTTTTTTACCATCTTCAAATCTGATATCTAATTGATACACAAAAACTGCTGTGTTAAGAGCAGTCGATTTGTAAGTGCCATCCCAGACTAAACTTTTGTCTTGAGTCTCAAACACCAATTCACCCCATCTGTTATAAATGGAAAATTTAAAATTCATTACATCCTTTCCTATAAATAATTCAAGAAGATCATTTTGTCCATCTCCATTCGGTGAGAAAGCGGTAGGCACAAAAAAACCTTCATATTTTATCGTTTCTGTGGTGTCGTCTTCGTCTTTGAAATGAGCTATTATCGTTTGATCTTGTGTAGGGTCAAGTGTTACATCAGCAGAGTCAGGGTCAGCAACTACGGGATCTACCAATTCCCAATATTCAAATACATAACTCGGAAAGGCTTTTGCTTTTAAAATGATATCAATACCTCCATAATAATCTCCTGACCATGGATAGTTTGGAATCTGTATTGAGTTGGCTTTTATTTTTCCTGAGTTAACAGGTTCCACATCAAAAGTAAGGTTGTAGGTTCCAGTAAGGTTGTAGCAATCTTTCATCCCCTGAGAAATTTCAATACATCTTTGGTCAATAAAATCTCGTAATGCTTGTACGTTAGTTTGCCAGTCTGCATACGAGCCTCCCCATTTATTGATTTGATTATTCATTTCAGGTTCTATAATGTTTATCAAACTGTCTAAGTGAGCATTCATAAAGTCGCAGTCAAATGTAGTGTTGGATAAATCAATAAATCGAGAGATGTAATATTGCTTAAAAGTAGGGTTGTCCATTAGCTTATTAAGTATTTCTGTGTGCCCTTGTCCTCCTGGGTCAGGTAGAGCTTCTGGGTTACAGGGGTCTGCATCTGGGTTTTGGGTAGGGATTCCTGTGTAGTTGGTATAGTGCCCAAATGTAGCATCCATATCCCAGAGCGTATATCTCCACTTCTTCTTATCACCGTTAGGGTCTAACCCTCTCCACCATGCAGTGTTCCAATCTAACCAATCTGCACTTACAATGTAGCTGTTCAATACAAAGTAGTCAACAAGACTTTTCCAATTGTATAAGCTGTCCACATAGTCAAAATTTGCTTGTGTAGCCATGTTGTTTCCTGCAATGTAATTCTTGAGATTGTCCCAGTCAGCTTGAGCTTGAACACCTCCATATTTACTCCAAGTAGTGCCCCAAGTCTTCAAAAATTGAATGCTACTATCGCTACTATTGTATTTTTCGTTTTGATCGTAATAGGTTTTAGTGAAATCATTGTCATCAACTTTTTCTCTGATGTCATAAAGTCCCCAATATTGTCCATTAATATATAAGACACATGGTTGGTAGCTTCTTTCGTCTAATTTTAAATGACCTATTTGAGATAGAGAATGCACGTATGCATCCCGTATGTGGGCGCCACCAGTCTCAAATGGGTAATTGTCATTTGCTGCTGCTTTTATAATTAGTTTTTGATATTTGTTCCTGTTTTTACCTCTGAATATTGGGTGGTGAATGGCGTTGTTGTATCCGTATTGATCTACCATTACAAAGTCAAATCCTCTTTGATCATATGCCCAGCTATCATTTCCATGTTTGTTATAGTACCCCTCTCCTTCGTCTATGAGCGAGCCCGTACTCGTGAAATATTCAAATGCTCCATCAAAATCATCCCCAAAAGCATTTACTGAGAAATCATCAGTAATAAATTCCATTAGTTCATCTCCTGCAATTGAGATGATAGGCATTGTATGACTGATATTTATAAAATAAGTGTTTGTTTCAACAAAGCTAGGAGGTGTGTTTGGTGTTGTGGTTATGGCAATTGCTCTTAATACAGTGGTTGTTGCAATCGCAATAGGTCCTGTAAATGGTGTAGATGTTGCGCTTGGAGTACTTCCGTCTGTAGTGTAAAAAACGGCACTAGAAGGTGTTGTGGTAGCTAGGTTGACCGAGAATCCTCCTGTAAAAATTCCTGGTGATACATCCATTGTGGGTTTGGCTACATATTCATTTTTAGGGTTTGAATTTGCAGCATTTGCAGTTGGAGAGGTAAATAACGACCAAGTGAGAGCTCCATCATTAGTTCTGCCTCTCGAATGGTTTCGTTGACAAGGCTTCATCGTAATTGAATCTACTATTGTTCCACTTGGGTCAGAAATCATGATGGTTTCTGGTTTAGTTTGTGTAAGTTTAAAAGAGGTGTGTGCAACACCGCTGACCAATTCATCTCTTCCGCTGCAATATACCATAAAGTAACCGTTAGCTGGAACGGAGCCTCCATAGCTTTTGCTTTTAAACGGCTTAGAAACTTTGTCAGAAAAATACCAACCTGTAATATCAACAGGACTGCTTGTGGGATTGTAAAGTTCAATCCAATCAACGTAATTGCCATAATTATCTGCGTGGTCCGATATATTGGCTCCTCCGTATTCGTTAATGACTATTTGAGATTTAGCAGAAAATCCAATAAATGTAAATAATAAAAGTGTAATTACGTGCTTCATTTTATTTTTTTAAAAGTTTTATTATTTCAACTTTGAGAAGTAATAACATATAAAGATAAATAAAAGTTGCTTGTAATCAGCTTTTTTGTGAGTTTTTTTAGTGTTAAACATCGATATGTGTCGATTCAAATCAGGAAGTTGCTGGTTTGTCAATGTTGGTATTAGTCAAATAAATCGGATATTTCTTTTCCTATTAAAGAGCCGATGGCAACTCCCATTCCCCCCATCCGTATGCCATATGCTACATGCGTGGAGTGTCTTCCAATTAATGGTTTTTTCGAGCTGCCAACACCCATTATACCTGCCCATCTGTAATCAATTTCAAATTTTGTATCAGGCAAGATAGTTTCTTTTAGTAATTCACTTAATTTATTTTGTATTAGTGTTGTAGTAGCTAATTTGGTTGTAGTTTCCTCTTTAAAGTCTAAGTTTCTTCCTCCGCCTATTAAGATTCTACTGTTAATGTTTCTAAAATAATAAAAGCCTTCTTCTAAATGAAAAGTTCCAGTAATCCTAAGTTTTTTTATTGGTTTGGTTATTAATACTTGTGCTCTAGCAGGCGCTATTTCAAGGTTGGGTAGTAGCGACTTAGCAAAGCCGTTCGTAGCAACTATTAATTGTTTTGTTTCGAATTTAAAACCGTTTTTTAAAATCACTTCACAAGAGTTTGAAGTGTCAATAAAATCTTGTACATCTGTACCGTTAAGAATGGTAACATGAAGTTTTCTCACGAGATAGAGTAATCGGGTTATCATTTTACCAGTGTCAATTTGACCTTCAAATTTATTTTTGATTATGTTTTCTACATTTTTGAAACCAAATTTAGAAATAGATTCGTTATTTATTTCATATACCTTTTTCTTGAATAGTGGATGTAAAATTTGATTTAAATGATGTAACTTGTCTTCACACGCTTTAAAAAGTTTTTTTTCTTTATTAGTGAATAGTTCAAAACTTCCATATGGAAAATAATCAATATTTGTTTTTCCACACATTTTGAGTAATGATTCAAGCCCTTTGTTTCTCATTTCTACTAACGAAATTATTTCTTCAATAGAATTTCGCTTTAAATCACTAAGAAGTTCTGAAGGGATACCAAAACAAGCAAATCCCGCATTTTTACTGCTCGCTCCTGCTGGCAAATATCCTTTTTCAAGAATTAGTATTTTTGCTTTTGGGTGTTTTTTCTTAAATGTATAGCTGTTGACAATCCTACAATTCCACTACCAATTATGGTATAGTCTATATTAGAAAAGAATTGCTCTACTTCCCAATAGCTGTGTTTCATTATTTCTTATAAATTTTATTTATAGATGTAAGTGTTTTTATTGTGTAAAGCCCTGACGCTAACCTGGATAAGTCTATTGTTGTTTTTTCTGTTTGTGTCGATATTGTAGTGGACTGAGTTACGTCTTGACCTAAGCTATTGTATATTCTTAGGTCTGTTAATTCTTCGTCTATTGCTTTAATGGTAATCAAGTTTTTTGTTGGATTTGGATATACCAATACCGTATTTATAGCAAAGTCATTAAATGTTACTACTCTTGTTTTGGAATAAGAATACGCACCGTCAAAATCAGTTTGTTTCAGTCTATAAAAGGTTGTAGGCAAATAAGGGGTGTAATCATATTCAGTATAGAATATGGTTTCTGTAGTATTACCTGCTCCTTTTATTTCAGACAATTCGATCCAGTCTTTTCCGTTTTTAGATTTTTCAATTGTGAAATAATCGTTATTTATTTGAGTGGCTACTTCCCAAGTTAATAATACATTATTTCCTTTAGGTTGAGCATCAAATGATACAAGTTCTATTGGTAGCGCGCCTGAGCCTCCTGGGTGAATTAAAAAGTGAGAAAATGAAGTAACTCCAACTTCTACATAAAGAATATTTGGTGAGGTTGTAATTCCTGCTGGAATATTACCAAAGGAAGAAGGCATTAGTAATGTGTTTGCTCCCGTAAAATCAAGTGCGTCATTATCAAATTTTGTTACCACTAGATCTGCTGGTGTAAGTACGCTACCATAGGCTGTAGATAAAGCGTCAAGTTCTGTTTGTGAAAAGTAAAGTCTTATTGTAGAGGCTTGTGCATTGTCAGGGTTTATTCCAAAATGTCTTTGTAGATAAGGCATGTTTAATGTCGCAGATCCCATTGTATGTGTTTGAACACTTCCATCAATTACGACATCAACTACAACATTTCCTAAGCCTGTACCACCTGCTAAATCCTTTACTGATGCAAGAGGACGGTCAGTATCAATATCGTGGATATGCACAAATTGGTTTTCATTATTTAAATTACAGGATCCATTATCTCCATTTTGAGCTATTGGATTAGGGTCTGGCACATTGTATGTTTGTATGTTGTCTATAATAGTTCCTGCTGTATTTACGCCACAATTGTCTCCCGTAAATATAGTTACGTCATAATCAGTGTCTGCATAGTGTGATACATTATTTAGTGTAAAGCTGGGAGTGCCATGCGCAAGTGTAACGGAAGTGGGAGCGCCACCGCCAATGGTGTAGGTAATGGTGTAAGGACCGGAACCGTTAATATCCCAATTGATATTAGCAAGATTGCCTGGGCAAACCGTTACGTCAGGATCTGCTTCAATAGAAGGTGTGTTAAAAAGCGCTCTTGTGAAATCCCAAATTCCCGAAGAAGATATGTCGTTACTATTGATTCCAGTAAAGAATACAAATGTAGCGTCATCAGAACTAGCAATGTTGTCCTCTATGGAGATATAATCAAAGCAAAAAGAAGACATTGTCCCTCCTGTATTTAGTTTATGAAACGTAGAAGGTTGTCCTGTTGTTATTGATTTTATAGCTATTTCATTTCCAGCGCTTCCAGTTGCTATTAGTATGCCGTTTGGAGCGTTTAGCGTTTGCGTTGATCCTCCAGCTATCTTGTAAACGTTACTTGCTGTGAATTCTAAGGTGTCATAAGCATTGTTTCCGTAGATTCGGGCACTACAATCAAATTTCATATACTCTGTAGCCCAGTTGTTTACGAGTAAGACAGGTGAGCTGCTCACTGTACTTAGGGTGCTTGTGAAGTTGACATGGTGTAAGTTTAATCCTCCAGATTTGATCGTTGGTTCACTTGTAGAAGTGAAGTTGATCGTAGAAGTTCCTGCGTTTAAAGTAAGGTTTGTCACGCTTGCTGTATTCCAAGTGTAAATATTAGTAGGTGAACTGGTTGTTACAAACGATCCTGAACCATTTATATTGATTGTAGAACTGCCTAGATTTAGTGTCCTTGTATTGGAGTTGTTAGAGTTGAATCTTCTCATTTCAACCGTTTCTCCGTTGGTGTTAAAGGTTCCAGAATTGAAATTGATATATTTTGTAGTTATAAAAGAGTTGTTTTGTAATGTCCATGTCCCAAGTGGATTTCCTATGTTAACATCACATCCTAAAGTAACTCCACCAAAATCGATAGTTTCTCCAGCTACATTATTAGATAATAAATCTAAATTTCCTGTAAAAGTGTTTCCAAGTAGTGTTCCATCAGAAAATACGCTTCCTGTTATTTTTAAGCTTCCTGCACCTGTTATTTTAGCATTAGATGCTGTAACTGTTAAGTTGTGGCAAGATACATTAGTCGAAATAGTAATGGTTGATTGCCCTCCGCTAAAACTCATGTTATCAAACACTACATTGTCTGAGGATTGTGGGATACAGCCTGGTGTACCTTCTGTGTTTGCTTGTACGGTAGTCCAATATCCTGCGGTAGAAGCCCAGTCGCCATTGTAGTTGCATCCAGGGCAAGATCCTGAAAGCGCTCTCCAATAGTAGGTGAGACCCGTCCCCGAAGGGAAGGTAACGTTAGTGTTGTTTCCTGCATCTAAACTGTTCGTGGCAGTGATTGCACTTATAGAGGTCATGTCGCTAATGTTGCAAAAGTCTAAATTTGCTGCACCGGTAATATCTATTGAGAAGTGTTACCACCTATACCTTGTATATTGACGGGAGAACTACAGGTCCCCGTTGCGTTTAAATCACCTGCTACAGTTATAGGATTGTAAACTCCAAACTCATATAATTCACCAGGAGCAAGGTTTAAGTCTCCTCCAATTGTGAAGTAGTTGAGGTTTTCATCAGGGACACCAGAACCGTAGTCAGCGTAATATCTTACAGAACCTTGAAGATTTACATTTCCTTCAAAAACGATGTTGTTGTATGCATTATGTCCAAAGTTATCTCGTATTCTAAGAGTTGTAGAACTGGATTGTAGAGTGAATTCGGGGAATCTTAGGTGTTGTCCCCAACCGGATATTTGAGTCACAGCAGAGGAGTTCGTAAATATAACGTGAGAAGTCGGACTATATGTTGTTGTTCCTTGACTACCTGCAGAATACCAAGGGATGCTGCCTGTAAGTGTGATTGTTGATCCAGAAAGGTTCTGTGTGCCAGCTCTAAAATATAGTCTGTCCCCAGTCATATTGAATCCTCCTGAATTGAAAGCCGATTGTCTGAAAAGATAAAGTCTGTTAAAGTTTAAATCATCTAATAATGTATAGTCAGAAAACTGTTTTAAATAACTTGTTGAAGGTAGCGTTTGTCCAGCAGAAAATATTGTATTAGCGGAAGTTCCAAAGAAATTAAAGGCATTGGTGCAATTAAAAACGATATCAGCATCCATTTGAAGATTGCCATATATGTTCATTGTCTTATTGCCGTTAAAAGTAGCAGGAGCAGTTATGGTCCAAGTTTGATTATTGCAATAGGCTGTTTGGTCTAAAGTGCATGTTTCTCCATTGGCTAATGCTGCGTCAAAGAAGACGTTATCGGTCTGTAACGGAGGGCAATCAGATGCTAATAATGGAGTGATAACAGGTGATGTTGTACTCCAATTGGTCGGGTCGCTCCAGTTATTGTTTGCTCCTGCTCCAAACCAATAGAGGTCTCTAGCTGCAGGTGCGGTTATGTTCCATCCGGTTATAGTGCCCAGTCCGTTTCCGCCAATGTTATGCCCAGCTGTACCATCGCTACATCTCAAGTTGTCAATCGTGAATCCGTTCATAGGATCTGCGGTAACCACAGCAGGCATTGTAAGTAGTCTATTGTATTCACTTTTAAAAATCGTAGGGTCGCAAACGTTTCCAGAAACGATTAAATCGGTATTTATAGTTTGGTGTTGAAAAAAATTGTGCTCTTTGGAAACGCTATTGATTTTTAAAACATTAAAAACGTGGATATGGTGGAAATAAAGATAACCATTCGTTTCCATTGTGTCAATGACGCAAGTGTTAGGACCAAAGTGATCGTAAAATCTACCCGTACCAGTGTGGTTGATTACATTATAAGTAAGCCCCCCTAGTCGCAAAAAAGGACTAGTAGTCGTAAATAGTATCTTTGAGGTTTCAGCATTAAAGTTCAATTGTGCAGTTCCGGTTCCTCGGCATTCCCATACGGTATTTGGTGCGTTGGTAGTGTTGTATGGGTAACGGTCATTTCCGGTAGAACCTCTTAATGTGAATGTTGAGTTATTAAGGTCTATTCGTCTATTTGTAGAGTTTCCACCTGTTTGTACATCCGAATCGAAAGTTAATGTATTTATGTCGTGAGAGTTCGTGCCATCAGATGTGTTTAAGAAACCTAGTACGAAGTTGATACTTCCGCATCTTAAGTTGTCTTGCAGCGCCCATTCGCCACCATTTCCATCAAATTGAATAGCCTGCATTTCTATGCCGTTAGTTGTGATGGTATGTCCAGCTGATGATGCTTTAAATAAAACTTCTGGTCCGGAATTGTTTCCGCCTACAACATTCCAACTGATTTGATTTTGTAAAGTAAAATTACCATACACTTCTAAGAAACCTGGGTTTTGCAACCTGTATTCTGGAACAACGGCCAAAAAGTTTATAGCAGGATCTATAAAAAAGTTATTACATCTAGCTTGCGTGTTTATCGTGATTACGGGGTTGGCTACTCCGGTGAAACTTCCACCAACAAAAAAAACATTATCATGAGATCTTGGCGCTTGACAAGGCTCTACGCCAGCTGTGCTACCAACTCTCCAAGAACAAGGAGAATTCCAGTTTCAGTTATTGGTGGCAGTTGTGCCTACCCAATACAAGTCAAGAGAAGTTCCGCTTCCATCACATCCGCTTCCCGGTCCCGCAGGACATTGAGCATTTGCATTGAATGTAAAGAAGTGTAGCGTTAAGATGAAGGTTAATTTAAAAAGTTTCATTTTGTTTAATTTTAGGGATATTTGTTGAAATTAAAATACAAATAACGTGTTTAATAGGTGAAAAACCTAATGACTTACCGTAAAACTATTTCGTAGTGTTTGAGAATTTTACTAATAACCTTTTCTGTAGGACGAAATCATTTTTTTTTTTTTTT
>CAMZLL010000182.1 GCA_947311505.1 uncultured Cryomorphaceae bacterium | reverse complement strand
AGATAGATAGATTGGGGGGTACCTGGGGGTTTTGGGTGGGAGTGGTTATAGGGAGTGATGTTGTGGTTTTGGAAGACATGATCCTCCGTGTAAATAGACTTCCAGTGTGAGACACCATTTAGTGTGTCTCCTTATCTCCCAAACATTCTTTTATTTCTTCTTCGATACTTACAGGAATTATTCTTTCTCCTGATCCTTCTTCTGCCATATATTTTTAATCAATTATTGAATAAACATTTAAATAGATTTACATACCGTAAAGGTCTTACTATAAATCTAAGTATCAAAAATACAAATTTAAAGGATAGAATAAACAAGCTTTTTGCTAAGTTTTTAACAATCTTATATGTTAATAACAATTGGTATGAGAGCTTGTTTATCTATTTATTTTATAGAAGTTAATATACGATATATACTACTAGAAGAAGTGCAAGTACTGGAAAGTAGTTGCGTAGTAATGATTTTATAGCCACAAAAAAAAGCTCAATAGAATAAACTATTGAGCTTTTTTTTGTGTTATGTTTTAAAGTATTAGTGCGCTTCTTCCACTTCTTGTTTGTCTCCACATTTGTCTCCACATTTCATTGTGCCATCTGGATTAGTTCCGCATTTCATAGCAGTTGTGTCAGCTTCTGAAGATGCTCCGCATTTATCATCACATTTTTGTCCTTCTCCACATTTTTGGCTTTTACACTTATGGTCTTCTCCACATTTGTCAGCACATTTTTCTCCTTCTTCTCCGCATTTTTTATCAGCGCATTTGTCAGCACATTTTCCGTCTTTTTTGCACCCTTCTTTGTGGTCACATGTACCGTCTTTTTTGCAAGAATCTTTACAGCAAATACCATCTTTGCTACATTTGTGGTCGCATTTTTCGCCATCTTTATGGTCGCATTTTTCATCGTGAGAACATGTTGATCCGTCTTTTGCTTCTTCTGTTTGATCTGCTGCTTTATCATCTCCACAAGAAGTGATTGTTAATGATAGTCCTAAGATAAGGCTGAATGCAATTAATAAATTTTTCATTTTTTTAGTTTATTTTGTTAGATTTAAACGGCAAAGATATATATTTAAATGGATAAACTCCTAATTTATAAAAAAATGAAAAAATCATTGTACTGATTGATAGTTAAAGAGCTTCTCTAAAAGTCGGCATAGCGTCTAATCGAAAATACATCAAAACCAAAATTGTTTTTACTCAAATTTGTCTATTATAGATTGAACATTAATATTATTTGTTTTTTATTCATAGCATCATTCTCTCCGTTTTTTAGACTAAATTCAAATTGTAATAACCGCCTTTATTTTCTTTCCTATTTTGCGAATGAGTTACTATTAGATAGGCGACAGTTATCATATTTCTTAATTCGCATAGTTGTGGCGAAATTGTGGATTTTTGATACAAAGTTTCGGTTTCTTTATAAAGCAATTCAAGTCTAGATAGTGCTCTTTTTAACCTTTCATCCGAACGAACAATGCCTACGAAATTTCTCATTATTTTTTGTAGCTCCTGTAGGTTGTGAGAAATTAATACTAATTCTTCAGTAGTGGTAGTTCCTTCCGAATTCCAGTTCGGGATCTCATTTTTAAAACTTATTTTATGAATCAACTCTGCTGATTTATCTGCACATCTTCCTGCGTACACAAATGCTTCCAGCAGCGAGTTTGAGGCTAGTCTATTGGCTCCATGCAGTCCTGTATGTGAGCATTCTCCACTTGCAAAGAGATTTCGAATAGATGTTTGTCCATGCATGTTTACGGATATTCCTCCGCAAATATAATGAGAGGCTGGTAGTACAGGTATAAAGTCATTATGTATATCTAAACCGATATTTTTACATTTTTCTTTAATCTTCGGAAAGTGCGCAGTGAATTTTTCATTATTTAGATTTGTACAATCTAAATAAACAAATTCTTCTCCTCTTTTTTTTAATTCTGTATCAATAGCTCTAGCTACAATGTCTCTTGATGCTAATTCTTCTCGAGTATCATAATGATGCATAAATTTGTTTCCATTTTTAAGGACTAATTTTGCTCCAAATCCTCTGACAGCTTCTGATATCAAAAAAGCAGGTGTTTCCTCAGGGTGGTATAAGGCAGTCGGGTGAAACTGTATGAATTCAATTTCTTTAACCCTTGCTTTTATTCGATAGGCCATTGCGAGACCATCGCCAGTAGTCACTTTAGGGTTGGTAGTGTGACCATAAACTTGTCCTGCACCTCCAGTAGCTAATAACGTTAGTTTTGATAATACGGTGAAAGTCTCTTGGGTTTGCTTGTTTAATAGATAAGCACCATAACAAGTTGTTTCAGATTCGGGAATACTCTTTTTTAGATGGTGATCTGATATTAAATCTATTACAAAATGATGTTTTAAATAGGTAACATTTTTCAATTGTTTGAGCCTACTAACTAAAGCTCTTGCAATTTCTGCACCCGTATAGTCCTTGTGATGTACTACTCGGTTTTCGGAATGTCCTCCTTCTTTTCCTAGGTCAAATTTTCCTGATTTATTTAAGTCAAATTTTACGCCCCAGTCAATCATTTCTTTTAGGCATTTAGGTCCTTCGCTGATAACCATTCTCACAACCTCCTCGTTGCATAACCCATCACCTGCTTTTAAGGTGTCAGCTACATGTTTTTCGAATGAATCACATTTATTTTGAACTATTGCCACGCCTCCCTGAGCAAGATTAGTATTAGAATCCTGTTCGTCTCCTTTTGTAACTACTACTATGCTTTTATTGGGGAATTTCTCGGCTACTTTTATAACATAGGTTAATCCAGCTATTCCCGATCCTATAACTAAAAAATCTGTCTTCATTTAGCAAGAGGTTTTATGATAAATCAAGCATTCTTTGAATTGGCTTAAGGGCTTTTACTCGAATGTCTTCAGGTACTGTAATTTCAGGGCTTTCATTTTTTAAGCAACTATATAATTTATCTAATGTATTGACTTTCATGTAGGCACATTCGCTACATGCGCAAGTATTGTCTTCCTTAGCAGGTGCGGGAATCAATATTGTATTGGGTACTTTTTGTTGCATTTTATATAGTATGCCTGCTTCTGTAGCTACAATGAAACTTCGGTCTGCATTGTCTTTTACATATTGAATCATTCCAGCTGTAGATCCTACATATTTGGCAGCTTTTATAATGTGCATTTCCGATTCGGGGTGCGCAATGATAACTGCTTTTGGATTTTCTGCATGAAGTTTTAATAGTTTTTCTATTGAAAATGCTTCATGTACTAGACAGGCTCCGTCCCAAAGAAGCATTTCTCTTCCAGTTTTATAGTTGATATATGTTCCTAAATTTCGATCTGGAGCAAATATTATAGATTGATCCTGAGGTATAGATGCTATAATTTTTTCAGCATTGGAAGAGGTGCAAACAATATCACTTAAAGCTTTTATTTCTGCCGAACAGTTTATATATGTTACCACAATATGATTAGGGTGTGCTGCTTTGAATTTTTTGAATTCTTTTGTAGGAATAGATTCAGCTAATGAGCATCCAGCCTCCAAATCGGGCAGTAAAACTTTCTTATTAGGGTTGAGAATCTTAGCTGTTTCTGCCATGAAATGTACTCCTGCAAAAACAATGACATCTGCATCTGTTTTCGCTGCAATCTGTGACAATCCAAGTCTATCTCCTACAAAATCAGCTATATCTAGAATAGCTTCTTCTTCATAATATTAAGCTAAAAATACTGCATTCTTTTCTTATTTTATTTGATTTATT
>CAMZLL010000181.1 GCA_947311505.1 uncultured Cryomorphaceae bacterium | reverse complement strand
CGATAATACAAAGAAAAAGCATATTTGGGGAAGGCTAACAAGTTATTTGGTTTTTTATCTAATAAATTTGTTAATTTCGCTGCTGAGTAGTAACGAAATTTTAACACTATATGTTTGTTGATAGGAGTGATTCTATGGTTTTTAACCAAAATAAAGGAGTTACTACTCTTCTTTTATTTCGAAAGTCTCCATAAACTTGGTAGTAAAGTTACCCGAAACAAAATCAGGATCACACATCAATTGTTTGTGAAATGGTATGGTCGTTTTCACTCCTTCAATGATGTATTCATCTAATGCTCTTTTCATCTTGGTAATACATTCTTCTCTTGTTTCAGCTACAGTTATCAATTTAGAGATCATAGAGTCGTAGTGTGGAGGAATTTTATATCCTGCATACGCATGGGTATCTATTCTAACACCATGACCACCTGGTTTATGATAATTGGTAATTGTACCTGGTGAAGGTCTGAAATCCTTGAAAGGATCTTCTGCATTTATTCTACATTGCATACTGTGTCGCTTTGGCAAATAATCGTCTCCTGATATTCTTTTACCAGCTGCTATGCGAATTTGTTCTTTTATCAAATCTCTATTGATTACCTCTTCGGTAATGGTATGTTCTACTTGAATACGGGTATTCATCTCCATAAAGTAGAAATTTCTGTTCTTATCTACTAAAAACTCTACAGTGCCAACACCCTCATAGTTTACAGCAGTTGCAGCTTTTTTAGCTGCTATTCCCATTTTTTCACGAAGTTTGTCTGTCATAAATGGAGAAGGAACTTCTTCTACCAATTTTTGATGTCTTCTTTGAATAGAACAATCTCTTTCTGAAAGGTGACAAACATTCCCATATTGATCTGCTGCAATCTGAATCTCAATGTGTCTAGGTTCTTCTATGTATTTTTCCATGTACATGCCGTCATTACCAAATGCAGCAGCAGATTCTTGTCTTGCGCTGTGCCACCCTTCTTCAAGTTGTTCATCGTTCCAACATAAACGCATACCTCTACCTCCACCTCCAGCAGTGGCTTTTAGCATTACCGGATATCCTATTTTTTGAGCGGTTTTATGACAATCAGTATAATCTTTTAGAAGACCATCAGAACCAGGTACGGTAGGAACTTTTGCTTTCTTCATGGTTTCTTTAGCGGAGGCCTTGTCTCCCATTCCGTCTATTTGCTCAGGTAATGCACCAATAAATTTGATGTCATTTTCTTGGCAAATTCTTGAAAAACCAGCATTTTCACTTAAAAAACCATATCCAGGGTGAATTGCATCAGCGTTGGTAATCTCCGCTGCAGCTATGATATTTGCTATTTTTAAATAAGAATCTGAACTTGGAGGTGGTCCTATACAAACGGCTTCGTCTGCAAACCTTACGTGTAAACTTTCTTTGTCTGCGGTACTGTAAACAGCTACCGTTTTTATGCCCATTTCTTTACAAGTACGAATAATTCTTAAAGCGATTTCGCCTCTATTCGCAATTAAGATTTTCTCGAACATAAAATCCTTTTTATACTTTCGTTTAGCCATTATTTATATGTGCTTTATTTAGTTAATAAATTATGCTGGCTCAACCAAAAATAATGGCTGATCAAATTCTACTGGTGTACCGTCATCAACGAGTACTTTTACAATCTTACCAGAAACTTCTGATTCTATTTTATTGTACAATTTCATGGCTTCTATGATGCAAATTTCATCTCCTTCTTTGATAGAGTCTCCTACTTCTACAAAAGAAGGTGAATCTGGATTTGGTTTTCGGTAGAATGTCCCAATCATTTGTGCGTTTATGGTAAATGTGTTATCCACTTCTACCGGAGTTTCTACTACTGGAGCTGCTTCTACAGCAGCAGCTGGTGGTGCTACTGGTGCAGGTGTTTGATATTGTGGTGCTTGTGGTTGCTGTATATAAACAGTTTCTACATTTTCTCTGCTTCCTCCATTAGATTTTATTGATATTTTAAAATCTTTTTGTTCTATCTCTACTTCGCTAACTCCTGATTTGGAAACGAATTTTATTAATTTTTGTATTTCTGTTAATTTCATAACGTGTGTATTTGTTTGAATTATATAACGAAAGTAAAAAATAAAGTGATTCAACTCTATTTTTTCACGCTTACATTTATTCTAAATTAGTTTTTTAATTTTAATATCCCCACTTGATATATATTGCTCCCCAAGTAAATCCTCCTCCAAATGCTGATAATATCACATTGTCACCTTTCTTCAATTTGTCTTCCCATTCCCATAAGCATAATGGTATTGTGCCAGAAGTAGTGTTTCCATATTTTTCAATATTAATCATTACTTTTTCTTTACTCAGCTCCATTCTTTTTGCTGTAGCATCTATTATTCTTAGGTTTGCTTGGTGGGGAACTAACCAATCTACATCATCTCCTGTGAGATTGTTTCGCTCCATAATGTCTGCTGATACGCCTGCCATGTTTTTTACTGCATGTTTAAACACGGTCTTTCCTTCTTGATATACATATCTGTCATCAGAGTTGACATTATCTTCATTTAAGATATTAGCAGACCCTCCTACTTTTTGAATTAAGAATTCTCTACCCGCACCATCTACTTTCATAATGGCATCTTGGATACCAAAACCATCTGTGTTAGGTTCTAGTAGTACACCACCAAAGCCATCTCCAAAAATAATACAAGTTGCTCTATCTTTATAGTTAATAATGCTAGACATTATATCTCCACCAATAACTATCACTTTTTTTGCAAATCCAGTTTCTATAAACTGTTGACCTGTGGTGAGAGAAAACAAAAACCCTGAACAAGCTGCACTTACGTCATATCCCCAAGCGTTTTTTGCTCCAGATTTATCGCATATTACATTGGAGGTGCTTGGAAATTTATAATCACCAGTGATGGTGCCTACAATTATCATGTCTATTTCCAAAGGATCAATTCCTCTTTTTTCGCAAATGTTTTTTACTATTTCTGCTCCAAAATCAGAGAATACTTCTCCTCCTGACACAATTCTTCTTTCGGAAATACCAGTACGAGATTTGATCCACTCGTCATTGGTATCTACCATTTTTTCTAAATCTGCGTTGGTAAGTTTCTTTTCAGGAACGACACCATGTACGGCTGTTATTGCGGCTGTTGTTTTATTCATTTAAATGCGGTTTTAATTCGGTTGGGCAAATCTGCCTTTGCGATATCACGGCTCAAAAGTAACATGTTTTTTATTGCCAATGGTGAAGAAATTCCATGACCAATCAACACTGTACCGTTAACACCCAAAATAGGTGTGCCTCCGTACAATTCATAATTGAATCGAGAAAAATAATCATCTAATAAGCCTCTTTTAGCTATCATGGTATAAAACGCTTCTGCTTCCTTTAAAACAACATTTCCGGTAAAGCCGTCACAGACAACAACATCTGACAAATTTCCAAATAAATCTCGTCCCTCTATATTGCCAATGAAGTTAAAGTCACTGGTTTCTTTCATGAGCTTATGGGTAGCCTGTGTAAGTAAATTGCCTTTTTCTTCTTCCTCTCCAATATTGAGTAATCCTACTTTTGGATTTTTGATGCCATATACATGCTCTGCATACAAGCTACCTAATATGGCATATTGATACAAAACATCTGGCTTGCAATCTGCATTTACTCCTACATCTAATACAATTCCACTCCCGCCATCTTCTTTCGGAAGAATTGAGGTAATGCAAGGTCTGTACACTCCTGTTATGGGTTTAATAGAATACATAGCTCCCACTAGCATAGCTCCTGAGTTACCAGCACTTGATAGTGCGTCTAATTTTCCTTCTGCTAATAAATGAAATCCTACAGAGATACTTGAATATTTTTTTCTTTTGAAAGCTTTTACTGGATGCTCTTCCATACCAATTACATCTGGTGCGTGAATGAAATCAAACTTGGATACATCTGCTCCATACTCCTCTATTTTCGCTTTTGAAATGTTTTCATCCCCTAAGAGAACGATAACATGTTCGTCTCCGATTTCTTTTTGAGCATCAATAGCTCCTTTAATGGTAGCATCAGGAGCAAAATCTCCCCCTGATACATCTAATCCTATTCTCATAGTTTTGGTTTTAGTAATACTAAAGTATGGCAATATTAAGAATAAATACGTAAGCTTTGCTATGATGTGCATAAAAAAGGGATTCTCGAACTATAGATTGTAAAGGAAATCCTTTTTACATTCGTTAAAGGTATTAATAGAATAAACGATTGAATAGGGTCTAACTTATATTAAAAAAATAAATAAAAAGAAGACCGTAAATAGTTTACGGAGTGAGGTCGTTTCTTTGTGGTGTAATTAAAACAAAAATATTATGGCAACTTTACAATTAGAGCAGTTTTTCGCAAGATTCGAATCCGTAACTTTTGAACACTTAGTGTACGAAGCCAATGATGAGGCACTATTATTCTCATGCTCGGCTGTTAAAAATGGAAAAACATACCATTCAAAATTTCCGATAGATTTTACAGGGTTAAATATAATAATTGGAAAACTAACTGCTTTTGGAGTAGATGTTTACGATCAAATCTGCTCAAGTTTGTTTGACTCTACACAAAGAATAAGAGAATATCAGTTTGAAGATATAACATTATTAAATACAGCAAATGAAGAGTTTTCATTGGTTGCTTAATCACTATAAAAACAAGATTATGAGACAGTTAAAAATACAAAACAATTCACTTAATTCTAACCTACCAAATCTAGGGATACTAACACATGTAGAGGAATTGACACGTTACGATATGATTTATATCTACCACCATCTCAAAAACGGTGCAATACTAGATATAGAAAAAGACGATAATCGAGCATGGGATGAAAATTCCTTGATGGTGTCCTTTAAAGGATTCAAACTGGGATATGTATCCTCAAAAACGAGTGCTATTATTAAAAAGAAAATGGCGCAAGGTTATGCAATTTCGGCAAGTGTAAAATCTGTTAATAAAGAAAAGTATTTGCCTCTGAATGCTATGGATATTCAAGTACATGTAAGATCTATAGCTTAACTTACACATAAAATTAACTGATTTTAATATTTTCCGACCAGAAGCTAAATATAGGCTCCTTTAAATAACTGATATAGTACGTATAAATAGTTCACAATTTTTTACTCAAAAAATCGTTCTATCTTTGCATAAAAGAATAACGGATTGAAAAAATTAATATTTATAATAGTACTATTTGCATTTAACAATGTCATAAAGGCACAAAACTCTAGAAAAGCAAAGCTTGACGACTACACGTTTGGAATGCAATTTAAACCTATTATTCCTGTTAATTATTTTGGTATAGAGCCTAGTATTCTTAATGATACCGTAACGGAAATTGGTGTTTTTCCAAAATATGGATACAGTATGGGAATGGTAATGCGAAGAAATTTCACTTCTTTGATTTCCCTAGAAACGGGCATCAGTTATATAAGGAGAAACTATAATATAAAAGCGCAAGAAAGTAGTCGTGACACTTCAGATTTAGCAGATTTTGGATTTATTTCGTACGCTATTCCCTTTCAAGGTTTGATTTATATTCGTTTATCTGAAAAGCTATTTATGAATACATCAGCGGGTATGAGTCTGGATTTTTATCCTTCCAGTGTGCAAAGTCTAGGTGAAAATAGGCTGATACAATCTGTAGGCTTGAAACGGTATTGGATGCATTTCTCTATGTTGGCAAATCTAGGTTTTGAATACAGAACTGCTGCAAAAGGTAATTTCTATATTGGAGCGTCATTAGTCAATCCTTTTAAAGAGATAATTGAGGTTCGAATTGACTATAATTACGATGCCAATCTGCAACAACGTTATACAACAAAATTAAAAGGAAATTACATTACTTTAGATTTTCGTTATTTCTTTCCTGTTCAGAAAAAAGCAACTAAATAATATTTCATGAAGAGCATTGTGTCAAATTCTCATTCAATAAATGCATTAATTAACCTTACGTCTTCTAAAAGCGAGAGTAACAGGGCTCTAATAATAAGAGCTTTATGTAAAGATGATTTCGTTATCGATAATTTAGCTATTGCAGATGATACACAGGTTTTGGATGTTATTCTAAAATCATATAAAACAAGTTCCATTTTAGATATAGGTCCAGCTGGAACAGCTATGCGATTTTTAACTTCATTTTTAGCTACAAGACCAACAGGTAATTGGGAGTTGACGGGGTCAGATCGCATGCAAAAGCGACCTATACGTATTCTAGTAGATGCCCTCCGATCATTAGGTGCAGAAATTAATTACAAACACAATGATGGATATCCTCCTTTGCTATTAACCGGAAAATCTATTAAAGGTGGTAAACTTATTATAAACGGAGGTGTTAGTAGTCAGTTTATCTCTAGTTTACTACTTATAGCTCCATTATTAGATGAAGGGCTCCATCTCTCTTTTGAAGGTGAGGTTATTTCAAAACCTTATATAGATATGACTATTTCTATGATGAAATACTTTGGTGCAAATGTTTATTGGGAAGGTAATACAATAATAGTTGTAAGTAATCACTATCAAGCTAAAACAATAAAAATTGAAGCCGACTGGAGTGCCGCTTCCTATTGGTATGGAATAGCAGCGTTATCCGATAGTTGTAGCATTACTCTTATGGGGCTTAAAGCAAAAAGCCTACAAGGAGATTCTGAATTAGTTGCTATTTATACTCAGCTAGGTGTACAGACTACATTTATCGATGGAGGTATTTTATTAACGAAAAATAATGAGATTAAAAAAAGTATTGAATTAGATTTAGAATCTTGTCCAGACATAGCGCAAACCATATTGGTTTCTTGTGCAGGGCTCGGTATAGAAGTAAAGATGAAGGGACTAAAAACATTAAAAATTAAAGAAACCGACCGTGTAGCTGCAATGAAAACAGAACTTAACAAATTGCACATCAACCTTGATATTATAACTGATCAAGAGGTGTATTTAGCCCCAAATCAACTTATACAAAAAACGATAGAACCTATTGCTACTTATGATGATCATCGAATGGCTATGTCATTTGCCCCTTTAGCTATGCTGTTTCCTATAACTATCGAAGATGAGAAGGTCGTTTCAAAATCTTATCCTAATTTTTGGAAAGACTTATCAGAAGCAGGGATTTGTTGATACCTATGTGAATAACTGTTAAGTGGTAAAAAGAAGGATGATTCACTAAAATATTAGAGCAAAAAAAAGCAGGACATTGTCCTGCTTTTTTATATGTAAAGTTATTCTATCTTATTTTTTGTAAGCTTTCTTCGCTAAGTATCCAGCTAAGTCTTTTCCACATTTAGCAAAAGATTCAGTCATTCTTAAAAATTCTCCTTCCGGATTAAATCCAAACCCTGCTGTTGTTGCATAACCTGGGTTAGAGAATCCATTTGGTTGTCCTGGGCTCTCTACCATATCTACTACCAACAATTCTTTTCCATCACTATCTAAAAAATATATTTTTGATGATACTTTAGACGGTTGCGCCATCATAGGATTAACATAACCTAAATAAATCCAGTATGTTTTTACTATTATTTTTCCATCAGCTTCATCGTTACTTTTCTTAACATCAATTTTTCCCGATTTTGTTTTGGCTAAATATTTATTCATTAAGAATACAAATTTAGTTTCGTATTTTTTAGAGATATTTTTATCCCAATCTGCTTTCCAATTATCTCCAGCCTCTTCCTCTACTTCATTCATTTCCTTGATTCTTTCTTCTAAAAATTTAGAGTATTCTCCTTTTTTATGAATCATAGGTTCGTTAAATTCGATTTCTACTTCCCAAGATCTAATACTAGAAAGATTTTCTGGGCTTCCACTCAATACTTTTGGTTTTTGTGCAGATGCTACGGTTGTTACAGCTAATAGTGTAACTAGAGTTAATGCTCTTAAAATTGTTTTTTTCATTGTTATTTATTTTTGATTATTTATAAAATTATTGTTCATCAATTACTATAACAAACATGAATAAGTTTGGATATTTACACAAAAACAGATTAAAAATTTATTTTTTAAGTGTTTATTCTATTTTTTTGCTGCTGCCACTTCCATGTCTATCAAATGCGCTACGGATTTAACTATTCTATTGTGCTTAGAAACAAATGGGTTGGTCTTATCCCAAACATAACCTGCAAGTACGGAGCAAATCTGTTTTTTAATTTCTTTATTTTCGGGTTGGTGAAAAAACAACTTTTGCAAATTTCCTGTGTACCATTCTGCTACATAGGTAGAAAACACCGCTACACCTTGAGCAATGTACTCTGTATATTCTTTATCCCAATTTACTGTTTCGCCTTTGAGTTCTTTCTCTACCAGTTTTGCAGCCAGCAACCCTGACTCAGTAGCAAAAGTTACTCCTGATGAAAATACAGGATCCAAAAATTCGGTGCTATTGCCTGTAAGTACATATCCTTGTCCATGAAGTTGTTTAACTGATTTTGAAAAATTTTGGATTTTCTTTGGTTCAAATAAGAAATCCACGCCTTCAAAACGATCCTTGTAGTATTCAGATAGTTTTATCATCTCAGTAAGGGCTTCTGTCGTTGAGCCTTCAAACGAATTGATAAATTCTGTAGGACCTACGAAACCGATACTCGTATTCCCATTTGAAAAAGGAATCATCCAGAACCACACTTGGGTGTCGATAATATCAAACGTAATCATCGTTCCTTCGTATCCCTCTGGTTTGTTAATGTCTTTTACTTGTGCAAAGATAGACGAGTGCTTAGGCAATGCTGATGGCTTGTCTAAATCCAATAACCTCGGCAAAACACGTCCGTATCCACTAGAGTCAATTATGTACTTAGCAGTTATTGTTTTTTTATTTCCGTTTGTATCTATGATAGTAACCGTAGAAATGCTTCCTTCAAACCATACAGCAGTTACTTCGCTTTCAAACGCTATTTCAACTCCCTTTTTTTGAACTTCAATAGCTAGGGTGTTATCAAATTCATCTCGTGGTACTTGCCATGTCCAATCCCACCCTTCCGAATGTTTAACGCTAAAATCAAACGTGCAAATTTCTTTCTTTCTTAGAAATCGAGCACCGTGTTTTTTTTCAAACCCTTTTGCTTTTAAGCACTCTAGCAAGCCCACTTCTTCAAAATGATCCATACATCTTGGTAATAAACTTTCACCAATTACATATCTAGGAAACTTTGATTTTTCTATTATTTTAACGTTAACCCCTTTGTTTATTAGATGAGCAGCTGATACGCAACCCGCTGGTCCAGCTCCAATGATTAATACATCAACTAATTCATGTGACATAAATATGTTTTAATTAAAAGAATAATTATATTTTTGTCGAAAATAACTCTTTTTTTTAGTTATCCGAATATTTAATATTGAAAATGGGCAAAAAAATTCTAGAAGTTGAAACAGAACTTAGTTTAGATGATTTCTATCAGGTTTTATTCAACAAAAAGCATATAAAAATTGGAAGTAACCTTTTAAACAAGGTGGACCGTAGTTTTCACTTTTTAAAAGATTTTTCTGAAGAAAAGGTTATTTATGGAGTCAATACTGGTTTTGGTCCAATGGCACAGTACAAAATTGCCGATGAAGACCGTATTCAACTGCAATACAATCTAATCAGAAGCCATGCTTCTGGTTCGGGAGAACCATTAGCGCCTATTTATGTTAAGTCTGCTATGTTGGCACGATTAAACACACTATGTTTGGGGCGGTCAGGCGTAAATCTTACTGTAATCCATCTGATGACAGAGCTAATAAATAGAGATATTACACCTTTGATTTATTCGCATGGCGGAGTTGGTGCAAGTGGTGATTTGGTTCAGTTGGCACATTTAGCACTGGTTCTTATTGGAGAAGGACAATGTTTTTATAAAGGAAAACTGACTGAAACTAGCGAAGTTTTTGAAAAAGAAGGTTTAGAACCAATAGAAGTTAAACTTAGAGAAGGTTTAGCGTTGATGAATGGCACTTCTGTAATGACCGGTATCGGTATCGTTAATGCTATTTATTCAAAGCGAGCGTTGAATTGGATGCTTAAATGTTCTGTGGCAATCAACGAAGTCGTTTGTGCTTATGACGATCATCTTTCGGTTGAATTAAACAATTCAAAAAGACATCACGGTCAGCAAGAAATCGCAAGAATGATGCGAGAAGATCTAGCTGATAGTAAATTAACACGAAACAGAGGGGAACATCTTTATAACGCACAGGCAAACGATCCTATTTTTAAAGAAAAGGTTCAAGAATATTATTCACTGAGATGTGTACCGCAGATTCTAGGTCCTGTTTTGGACACCATGAAAAATGTAGAAAGTGTATTGATAGAAGAAGTAAACTCTGCAAATGACAACCCTATAATAGACATAGAAAAAGAACACGTATATCATGGAGGAAACTTCCACGGGGACTATATCTCTTTAGAAATGGATAAGCTAAAAATTGTCATCACTAAGATGAGCATGTTGGCAGAACGGCAATTAAACTATCTGATGAATCATAAACTGAATGATATTCTTCCTCCTTTTGTAAACCTTGGAAAACTAGGTCTTAATTTTGGAATGCAAGGTGTTCAGTTTACCGCTACCTCTACTACAGCGGAGAACCAGACATTATCTAATCCTATGTACGTACATAGTATTCCAAACAACAATGACAATCAAGACATCGTAAGTATGGGAACTAACGCTGCGTTGATGACAAAAAAAGTTATTGAGAATACTTTTGAGGTTATTGCAATAGAACTCATAACAATAGTACAAGCCTTAGATTATTTAAAGTATCAAGATAAAGTTTCTTCTGCGACTGCAAAAATGTATAAAGAAATCAGAGCTATTGTACCTGTTTTCTCAGAAGATATGGCAATGTATCCATTCGTAAACAACGTAAAAGAATATATTACAAAAACAAAGGTGTGAAAAATTTAATTTCTATATTATTATTGATTTTATCAAGTGTATCTTCATTTGCACAAGAGTACGCAAAAGTTAGAGAGAATGAAAAATTTGGTTTCATCACAAAAGAAGGTAACTATGCGATAGAACCAACTTTCACTAAAGTGAGGAAATTTAGAAACGGATTTGTTGCCATCAGAAATGAAGAATTTTGGGGATTTGCAGATAGCAAAGGTGAAATTATTGTTGATTATCAATATTTAAAGGTAGGTGATTTTAGTGAGGGATTAGTAGCCGTTTTTAACGGAGAGGCTTGGGGTTTTATTGATGCCAAAGGACAAACCATAATACCATTTAAATATCCTAAAGTAAAAGCCTTTCATTCTGGGTTTGCTATCGTTCTTGACGGAGAAAAATGGAAATACATTGATAAAAAAGGTAAAGATGTAATAATGCCTGAATCAGAAAAACCGTATGACTTTATCGGTGGGTTGGCTTTTATTAAAAGAAATGGTTTAATAGGTATTATAGACACCAACGGAAAGGTAGTTTTAGAACCAAAATATCATAGGATAGATAAGTTTGAAAACGGAATTGCTAAAGTTAAATTGGATAAACTTTGGGGGTTTATAGACAACAAAGGAAATGAAATACTAACTCCAAAATATCATTGGATTGGTAAACTATCAAATGGCGTTTTAAATTGTAAATTAAAAAAACAATTTGGGTTAGATATTAATGGAGAATTTGTAGTAGTAGAGGACGCTATAAAAATTAATAACTTTATAGATGGCGAAGAGTTAGCACTGGCTAGAAGTAAGAACGATAAGTATGGTTATATTAACCGAAAAGGAGAATGGGTACTCAAACCAATCTATACTATAGCAAGAAATTTTGCACAAGGACTTGCTCCTGTGTTTATGAAGGGAGAAGCTTGGAGTTATATTGACACCAAAGGAGCATTCAAAATCAAAGGTAAATTTAGAGACGCTATTCCTTTTGAAGAAGGAGAGTTAGCTCCTATAAAATATAAAACGAGTTGGGGATTTGTCAACTTAAATGGCGAATTGGTTCTAAAAGATCAATATGGACTAGCAAAACCCAAAGGATTTCACGATGGTTTAGCTAGAGTTAAATTTGAAGGCAGAATGGGATATATAAATACAAAAGGAGTGTTTCTACAAGGAAAAACATACGAATTTGTAGATAAATTTCAAAACATACAAGAATAATGAAAACAGCATTAGTTACCGGAGGATCAAGAGGAATAGGAAGAGCTATTTGCGTGAAGTTTGCGCAGGAATTAGACTATCATATTATTATCAACTATAGATCAAATGAAGAAGCAGCCAATGAAACACTTCGTTTAGTAAAAGAAGCAGGTGGAAATGGTGAAATTATGAAGTTTGATGTTGCCAACTCGGAAGAGGTTTCAAAGGGTATAGATGCTTGGTGGAGTGCCAACCCAGAAGGAATTATTGAAGTAGTGGTCAACAATGCAGGTATAACAAAAGACGGATTGTTTATGTGGATGCCTAAGAAAGATTGGGATTCGGTAATCAACACCAGTCTTAATGGCTTCTTCAATGTTACCAACCATTTGATGCAAAAAATGTTGAGCAACAGATATGGAAGGGTAATCAACATGGTATCTGTATCCGGAGTAAAAGGCACACCTGGACAAACGAATTACTCTGCAGCAAAAGGTGCTATCGTAGCAGTTACAAAAGCGTTGGCGCAGGAAATAGCAAAACGAAAAATTACTGTAAATGCCGTTGCTCCAGGGTTTATTAAATCAGATATGACAGCAGATTTGAATGAAAAAGACCTTAAAAAATTAATTCCTGCTAATAGATTTGGTGAAGCAGAAGAGGTTGCTGAGTTAGTAACATTCTTAGCGTCCTCTAAATCTGCATATATTACAGGAGAGATTATAAATATTAACGGAGGTATTTATTCTTAAAGTATTGCTAAAAAAACATTAAAATGAAAAGAGTTGTAATTACAGGAATGGGCATTTATTCTTGTTTAGGAACCAACCTAGATGAAGTAAAAAAATCATTGTACGAAGGTAAATCAGGCATTGTCTATGATCCAGTAAGAAAAGAATTTGGATATAGATCATCATTGACCGGGCAAGTACCAGAACCTGCTCTCAAAGGTTTGTTGAAAAGAAGGCAACGAATAAGCATGGGGCAAGAATCTCAATATGCCTACCTCGCAACTATAGAAGCTTTAGAAAACGCAGGAATTGACGAAGATTTTCTTATTAAAAACGAAATTGGGATAATCTTTGGAAACGACAGTACAGCAAAGTCCATCATTGAGTCAGTAGATGTTGTAAGAGAAAAAAAGGACACTACATTGGTAGGATCAGGAGCTATTTTCAAAGGAATGAACTCTACTATCACAATGAACCTATCTACGCTATTCAAATTAAAGGGTATTAACCTTACTATTTCTGCCGCCTGTGCAAGTGGCTCGCACTCAATAGGATTAGGATATCAATTGATAAAAAGCGGACTTCAAGATATGATTATATGCGGAGGAGCACAAGAAATAAACCATTTAGCATTGGGTAGTTTTGATGGCTTGGGCGTTTTTTCTACTAGAGAAGATGAACCAGCTAAAGCATGCAGACCATTTGATAAAGGAAGAGATGGCTTAGTGCCAAGTGGTGGTGGAGCTTCTTTAGTTTTAGAGACCTATGAATCTGCTATAGCAAGAGGTGCAACTATTTTAGGAGAGGTTATCGGCTATGGTTTTTCATCAAATGGAGAGCATATTTCTACCCCAAATGTTGACGGACCTTCTAGAGCAATGCTCAAAGCATTGGAACAAGCCAATGTAACACATGCAGATATTGACTATGTAAATGCGCATGCCACATCTACACCTGTTGGAGATCAAAATGAAGCAAAAGCAATAGATGCTGTTTTTGGAAAAAGCAAACCTTATGTTAGTTCTACCAAGTCTATGACAGGACACGAATGCTGGATGGCAGGGGCTAGTGAAGTAATCTATTCTATGCTCATGATGGAGCACTCTTTTATAGCACCAAATATCAATTTAGACGAACCAGATGAAGATTCTGCAAAATTAAATCTTGTAAGAAAAACTATAAATAAAAATATTGATGTATTTTTGTCCAATTCGTTTGGATTTGGAGGTACAAATTCAGCCCTAGTAATAAAAAAGATAAAATAACTTATGGATAAGAATACTATAATAGAAAAGATTAATGAATTTCTAATTGATGAATTTGAGGTAGAAGAAGAAGAAATTAAACCTGAAGCAAACCTAACAGAAACACTAGAGTTAGATAGTTTAGATTTCGTTGATCTTGTAGTTGCGGTAGAATCCAATTTTGGAGTAAAATTAGTAGCAGAAGATTTTACAGGAATTGAAACACTTCAAAATTTCTATGATTTATTAGAACGAAAAATTAATGCGTAATTGTTTTCAAAAACAATTAGCAAACTACATTATATTATTATTTAGCGATGGCGCAATGGGATGGTAAGTCAAAAGGAACCGTTTTTGGTTATAAGATTATCGTTTTTCTTATGCGCAATTTGGGAATTCGATTTGTTTACATCGTTCTAAGGTTTTTAGCCTTTTACTACCTCATTTTTGCTCGTTCAGGATCAAAAGCTAGCTATTATTATTTTCATAAAAGACAAGGTAAATCTAAGTTTAAAAGTGTAATAGGAGTTTATAAAAACTACTATGTTTTTGCACAAACAATACTCGATAAAATAGCTATAAAATCAGGGTTAGAAAAAAAATATACCTTTAACTTTGATGGGGAAGAAATCTTAAAAGATATTCTAAAAGAAAAACAAGGAGGGATCTTAATAAGTGCACATGTCGGAAATTTTGAAATTGCAGAACACTTTCTGAGTCAATTAGATGTAAATGCTACCATAAATTTAATAACCACAGATAGAGAACATCAACAACTAAAAAAATACCTCGACAGTATATTTACGAAATCCAACTTAAAATTCATCATTATTGGAGATGACATGTCACATGTTTTTGAGATCAATAACGCATTGTCAAGAAATGAGTTGATTGTTTTTACGGGAGATAGATATTTTGAAGGAAACAAAGTGATGACGCAAAAGCTTCTTGGTAAAGATGCATTATTTCCTGCCGGTCCTTATATCCTAGCCTCCCGACTTAGAGTACCTGTTATTTTTGTTTACAACATGAAAGAGACCAGTTCGCACTATCATATGTTTGCTAGAAGAGCCAATTTTCAGAACAGAAACCAACAAGAACTACTAAAAGAATATACTGAGAATATAGAATGGATACTTAAAAAATTCCCCTATCAATGGTTTAACTTCTTTGATTTTTGGAAAAAAGAAGAGGGTGAGTAATGAAGAAAGTACTTGTCATATATTATTCCCAATCTGGTCAGCTTTTAGAAATCACCAATAACATCACAAAAGATCTGCTAGCTGATAGCGAAGTTAATTTATCGTTTTACAATATTAAATTAAAAGAAGACTATCCATTTCCATGGTCAAAAGATGTGTTTTACAATACGTTTCCAGAATCTTTTAGTCAAACCCCAACAGCATTAAATGATTTGGATAATCCATTACTTAAAGAGAAGTATGATTTGATAATATTCTCTTATCAAGTATGGTATCTTACTCCATCCATTCCTGCTAATTCCTTTTTGAAATCTGATATAGCAACAACCCTTTTTAAAAACACACCCGTAATTACCATAATCGGCTGTAGAAATATGTGGTATATGGCGCAAGATAAAATGAAACAACTACTTTTGAATCTTGATGCAAATCTAGTAGGTAACATTGTTTTAACCGATAGACATATCAATCATGTAAGTGTGGTAACGATTGTGCATTGGATGATGAACGGAGATAAAACTAAACGCTATTTAGGACTATTTCCGTTACCCGGTATTTCTCAAAAAGATATTGATACAGCCATTAAATTTAGTCCAACTATCTTAAAACATCTAAAATCAGGAAACTATGACGCTACACAAGAAGAATTAATAAAACAAGATGCAACTAGAATAAAACCCTTCTTGATTTTAGTAGATCGAAAAGCAAACCTGATTTTTAGTTTTTGGTCAAAATTAGTCCTTAGAAAAGAAAAAATTAGCATTCAAAAAAGAGAAAAATATGTAAAACTGTTTAGTTATTACCTTTTGTTCGCCATCTGGGTTGTATCTCCTATTGTTTTTATTGTATATTTGTTGGCTTATCCATTTACAGCAAAAAAACGCCAATTGGATATTAATTATTATCAACGAACTGCACTAAAATAATAAGAATAGATGTCTGATGTTTATATAAATAAAATCTCGAAAGCACTACCAAATCGTCCTGTTTCTAACGATGATATGGAGTCTCTTTTGGGTTTAATAAACAACACTCCTTCCAAAGCACGAAGAGTAGTACTGAAAAATAACGGTATTAAAAGTAGATATTACGCTATAGATGATAATGGACAATCTACGCATAATAATGCTGAATTAACAAAAGAGGCGATAGACGGTCTTTTTGATGAAAACTTTACAGAAAATGATGTGGAAGTATTATCTTGTGGAACTACAACTCCCGATTTATTATTGCCATCTCACGCAGTAATGGTGCATGGATTGTTTGACCATAAAAGCTTCGAACTAAACTCTTCTTCAGGTATTTGTACCTCAGGTATGAATGCTTTGAAATTTGGCTATATGTCTGTAAAATCAGGTAACTCAAACAATGCTATTTGTACAGGGTCGGAAAGGTTATCTACTTGGATGCTTGCCGAAAAATTCAAAAACGAAGTAGAGAACTTAAAAGAACTAGAACAAAGACCAATAGTCGCTTTTCAACGAGAATTTCTTCGGTGGATGCTTTCTGATGGTGCTGGAGCCATGTTGCTAGAAAACCAACCAAAAGGAGACTTGTCTCTAAAAATAGAATGGATGGAAGCCTATTCCTATGCTCATGAAATAGAAACATGTATGTGGGCTGGTGGCGAAAAACAAAAAGATGGAACTATCAAACCATGGAATGATTTTCATCCCGATGAATGGTTAAAAAATTCGCTGTTTTCATTCAACCAAGATACAAAAATATTAGATAAAAATATATTAATTAAAGGTGTTGAGAGTTGCAAAATAGCAATGCAGAAACATAATTTAATTGGAGAAGACGTTACCTACTTTTTACCACACATCTCCTCTTTTTATTTTGCAGATAAGCTAAAAGCTTTGATGCACGAAAATAATGTAGGAATAGCAGATTCTAAATGGTTTACCAATCTTGCAGATGTAGGCAATGTAGGATCTGCATCGGTATATCTGATGTTAGAAGAATTATTCAACTCCAACAAACTACAGAAAGGAGATACCATATTGTTAAGTGTTCCTGAAAGCGGTCGTTTTTCTTATGCCTACGCTTATCTTACAGTCTGTTAAAATTAAAAATAGCTTATGTTAGCAAACGAAAACCAAGTAAAAGATCTCATTCCTCAGAAAGCACCATTTGTAATGGTTGGGAAACTAATGGAATATACTGATGAGCATATCCTATCTAATTTTACGCCAGCTTCTGATAATATTTTTGTGAAAAATCAAACCTTTTTAGAACCCGGATTAATTGAAAACATGGCACAAACGGTGGCGTTATATACAGGTTATCAGTATTTTTTATTAAAAAAAACCGCACCAGTAGGTTATATCGGGTCTATAAGTAATGTCGTTATTGAGAGGTTACCTAAATTAAACGAAGTTATAGCCACCAAAGTATCCATCATTCAGGAGTTTATGGGTGTTACATTGGTACAGATAGTGGTCAATATCGGTGATGAAATAATCGCTACTGGAAAAATGAAAACCGTTTTAGCTCCATAATTTGAAAATAGCTATTGAAAATATTGATGTTACCAAATACCTTCCGCATAGAGGTAATATGCTCATGGTTGATAAGTTATTAGCACTAACTGATGATATAGTTGAAACCGAACTGACCCTATCAAAAAATAATATTTTTGTGGATAATTCTCTTTTTCAAGAGTCGGGTTTGATTGAAAATATAGCACAAACTTGTTCCATAATCGTAGGGAGTTCCTATTTTCATCAAGAGGAAGGCGATCAGCTCGATGAAGAAAACAATTCGGATGTTATCGGTTTTATCAGCACTATTAAGAAAATAAACATTCATCACCTACCCAAAATTAATACAACCATAAAATCAAAAGGAGTGTTAGTTTCTAGATTTGATGGCGATGGATATTCGATATGTACTATGAATGGTCTTATCTATTCGGGAGAAAAGCTACTCTTAGATTGCCAATTAAATTTGTTTATCAAAAAGATTAGTAATGAAGTTAAATGATGTGCCCCAAGATAAAAGTAATCTTGAGTCCGCTGGGTTTAAGGAACTTTGCTACGGTGTAGATGAAGAGGGAAATTATGGCACAAAAACAAGCTCTGGATGGAATCCAAAAAAGATTGCCTTAGATCAATCTTTAGAATATATAAATGAACGCATAGCTGGTTTTAAACAACGAGCCCAAGCCAAAGAAATTAGCCCTATTCAGTATTATATGGAATTAAATAGAATGGATTTAATCGTGCTTTCAGATTATGTTGGCAAATGGCAATGGCAAGTAAAAAGACATTTTAAAATAAACGTATTTAATAGCCTTTCTTCTAAAATGCTGAAAAAATATGCTGCTGTTTTCAACGTAAGTGTAGCACAGTTAAAAGAAATTGATAAATGAATGTAGATTTTACACATCACCAGGCTGCGCATTGCGAAAACGGAGTAATTTCCAACTTATTAAAGCATAAAGGCTATCAAATAAGTGAACCAATGGCGTTTGGATTGGGGTCAGGAATATTCTTTGTCTATTTGCCTTTTTTAAAAGTGAATTTTGCACCAGCAGTAAGTTACCGACCTATGCCCGGACTGATTTTTAAACGGATGTGTAAAAGATTGGGAATAACCATAAAAAGAGAAAAGTTCAAATCTCCAGAAAACGCACAGAAAGCTTTAGATTCATTACTCAAAAAAGGCATTCCAGTAGGATTACAAGTAGGGGTATATAACCTAACTTATTTTCCTGACGATTATCGTTTTCATTTCAACGCTCACAATATGGTAGTATATGGAAAAGAAAAAAATGAGTACTTGATTAGCGATCCAGTCATGGAAAATGTAACGAGTTTACCCTCAGAACAATTGGATTTAGTACGTTTTGCAAAAGGAGCATTTGCCCCAAAAGGACAAATGTATTACCCTACCAATGTTCCTACTGATTTACCTTTAGAAAAAGCTATCAAAACAGCCATTAAAGCTACTTGTAGATATATGCTTGCGCCCGTTCCTTTAGTTGGCGTAAAAGGAATGAGAACAGTCTCTAAATCAATACGAAAATGGCCAAAAAAAGTGGGAATTAAGAAAACCAATCATTATTTAGGACAGATAGTCCGTATGCAAGAAGAAATAGGAACTGGTGGCGGTGGATTTCGATTTATTTATGGTGCATTTCTAGAAGAAGCAGCTGAGATTTTAAATAACCCTGTTTTAAAAGATTTATCAAAAGAAATAACAACCATTGGAGATCTATGGAGAGATTTTGCAATAGATGCATCTAGGCTTTATAAAAACAGGAGTGTAGAATTTGATGGTTATAATAAAATAGCCGACAAATTATTAGTTATAGCAAATAAAGAAGAGTTGTTTTTTAAGAAATTAAAAAAATCCATATAATATGGAAACACCTATTTTAGAAACCGTTTGTATATCCAAAAAGTATAAAAACACAGATTATTATGCTGTAAAACCTCTTGACCTTCGTGTTGAAAAAAAAGAGATTGTGGGATTTTTAGGTCCTAATGGGGCGGGAAAGACAACCTTAATTTCAATGTTAAGTGGGGTTTTGAAACCTACCGATGGTAAAGTTCTAATTCAAGGTTTGGAATTTAAAAACAACAAGCAAGAGATTCAAAAAAAACTAGGAATAGTACCACAAGAATATGCATTATATCCAAGCCTAACAGCACTTGAAAATTTGAACTATTTTGGAGCAATGTATGGCTTGAAAACAAAAGATTTAAAAACAAAAATCGAGTATTTTTTAACAGAAATGGGACTTATTGATTTTAGAAATAAAAAAATAAAAACGTTTTCTGGAGGTATGAAAAGGCGTGTAAATCTAATTGCTGGAATACTACATAATCCACAATTATTGTATTTAGATGAACCCACAGTAGGTGTAGATGTCCAATCCAAACAAGTAATACTAGATCAACTTCATAAACTAAATGCGTTAGGTACAACGATAATATACACGTCTCATCACATGGTTGAGGCTCAAGAATTTTGTACCAAAGTAATAATCATAGATACCGGAACCATCATTGCAAAAGGTACACCTTCAGATTTGATAAGTTCAATTCCAAGTGCGAACACATTAGAAGAAGTATATCTAAAACATACCGGGCTAAAATTGAGGGATCATGTATAAATTATTACAAGCCACATACAAAGAGTTTTTATTACTCAAAAGAGATTTTGGGGGATTGATTATTTTGTTTGTTATGCCCTTAATTTTAGTAGTAGCGGTTACATTGATTCAAAACAGTACCTTTCAACAAATAAACGAAACAAAGATTCCTGTATTGTTGGTAGATAATGACGGGGGAGAATTGTCAAAATCTATAGCAACTAATTTAGAAAAAAATGGAGCTTTGGAATTACTCACTAAAATAGATGGTCAACTGCTAAATGAAAAAAAGGCTAAAGAATTAGTGTTGGAAGGTTTATATCAAATGGCGCTAGTCCTACCGAAAGATTTGTCGTTTAATTTAGCTCAAAAAGTAAATCAAAATGTTTCTAAAATAATGACCGAATTTGGTTTAGATGAGCAAGAGGAAAAACAAGATACAACTCTACTTTTTGAAAAACAAAAAATAAAAATAATTTTTGATCCAGCTACACAATTGGCTTATAAGAATGGGGTGCGTAGCTCAATAGATAAAATGATTTCTAAAATAGAAACAGCAGCTATTTATACGGCTTTTCAAGAAGCAATAGGAGCAGAAGACGATTTTTTTAATGTCGAAGAAATGATCGTTATATCAGAAGTAAACCCCATGGGAGAACTCAAAGAAGTAAAGCCAGATGCTGTTCAGCATAATGTTCCGGCTTGGACTTTATTTGCTATTTTCTTTATCATTTTGCCTTTATCTATTACCATTGTAAAAGAAAAAAATCAAGGAACATTTGTTCGTCTAAAATCATTTCCTACAAGACCATCAACGCTTCTTGGAGGTAAAATAATAGTCTATTTAGCAATAAGTTTATTGCAATTTACGGCCATTCTTTTAGTTGGGTTATTCTTATTCCCATATATTGGCTTACCTGCTTTTAATGTTAGTGGAAGTTATTTACTTTTATATTTAATGGCATTATTTATAGGGCTTGCGGCTATTGGTTTTGGAATTCTTATCGGTACTGTAGCTTCTACTACGGAACAAGCAGCACCTTTTGGAGCTACATCTGTGGTGATATTAGCTGCTATTGGTGGCGTATGGGTACCCACCTTTTTGATGCCAGAAACTATGCAAGTATTTGCAAAACTTACACCTATGAATTGGGGTTTGAGTGGTTTTTATGATGTTATTTTAAGAAATGGTTCACTACTAGATATTTTACCTGAACTATCGTATTTAACCCTGTTTTTTATCATTCTTACTGCTATTGCAATTCGTTATGATAAAAAGAAAAATGAAATTTAACACACCTATTTAAACATTGATAATGGCTAGAAAATACATCGAAGATCAAGAAATCAAGAATATAGATTTTACTGAGCAATTATTTGAATTTGGAACTTATGAAGGTTGCCGTTTTATCGATTGTAATTTTTCAAGTTTAGATATTGTAAATATTCATTTTGAGGATTGTGAATTTACGAATTGCAATCTGAGTAACACCAACCTTTGCGACTCTTCGATGCAAAATATTAAGTTTTGTGAATGTAAATTATTAGGTGTGAAATTTGATGAGTGCAATCCTTTTTTATTTAAGGTATCTTTTCATTTTTGTCTCCTCGATTATGCTTCCTTTTACAAAATGAAAGTTAAAAATTCATTTTTTGAAAATTGTAATCTAGAAGGCGTTGACTTTACGGAAGCTGATTTGGAGAAAACGGTGTTTTCTCAATGTAATTTAAGGAATGTTATTTTTGAACGTTCTAACCTCACCAAAACAGATTTTTCAACAGCTACTAATTTCTCAATAGACCCAACAAAAAACAAAATGACTAAAGCTATTTTTGATAAAACAGATTTGTCAGGTTTGCTTGATGTCTTCGGCTTAATGTTGAAATAGTTATTAATAAGCTGTTTTAGATTAGCTTTTAAAAAAAATAGAATTCATTATTTTGATTAAAATTAGAATAATGAAAAAACTTACCAAAGAAATTGCCGAATCCTTATTAAATGCCGAATCAAAAGTGCTTGCCACATCAAATTCCATTGATATAAATGTTGTCCCTGTATCTACAGTGAAAGTTGAAAATGGAAAAATATGGTTGGTAGATTACTTTTTTAACAAAACAAGAGCCAATATATTAGAAAATAATAAAGTCGCATTAACTTTTTGGACTGGCTTTGTCGGTTATCAGATAAAAGGAACAGTCAGGTATCATTCAGAAGGAGATAATTATGAAAAAGGATTGAAATGGGTAGCTACCTTGCATCACAACAGAATCGTAAAAGGTTTTTTGGAGCTAGAAATAAACGAAATATTTGATGTTTCTATAGATAAGAAGAGGCTGTAGGAAATACACTTGCTGAAACTATTTAAATGATTTTGCGTTAATTTAGCTATGCGTAAATTACTAATTTTTCTCGTTATTTTAAATGTGTTTTATAAACAAAATAGATAGTATTAAAATGATACATTTATACCAATATAAAATTACATTATTTCAACATTGTTACATGTCCAGTAAAAACGTGTTTTTCTCCTAAATAATAATCCTTTGCTTTAATTTTCCAAACATATACATCTGGTGGTACCATTTGATTGCTTTTATCTCTTCCGTCCCAAGAGTCGCCAAATTCTGTAGTTTGAAAAAGAATGTGTCCATCTCTATCAAATACATAAAATTCATATTCATTGGGATCTACCGCATCTCCTTTTGGAAAAAAAGTTTCATTAACTCCATCACCATTTGGAGAAAACGAATTGGGAATATATAAAGAAAAAACACCATTGATAATCAAAGTATAGGTTGTATCGTGTTGGCATCCTGCTGCATTGGTTACCGTTAATGTAATATCATAATTACCTGGTGCTACTATAGGATAACTAACTACCGGGTTTAAAACTGTTGCGTTTGGAATATCACTGCTGTCGCCAAACTCCCAAACAAAACCTAAAGCATCAGAAGAAGCATCCTCATCAAAACTTATCGTGGTTTGATTCAAATCTGTGGGATTGGGATTAAAGGTAAAGTTAGCAACGGGATAATCATCGGGGCATATCATATCTGTATTGACAAGATTGCTAATACACCCATTTATAGTAGTCGAAGTCATCTCTACGGTATAGCAAATTGGTTGCGTATAGACACTTGATACCGGACCTAAACCAGATGTTGTACTCCCGTTTCCAAAATCCCAATCAATATCTTGTATCAACGTTGAGTTAGAAGTATTAGTGAATGTTACATTTATTGGATAACAACCAGCGTTTACATCACTAGTAAATGATAAATTAGGCATATTATATACCCCTACTTCTACACACTCAGTAACTGGAGTAGTTTCACAGGCATCACCTACGGTAACACAGTATTGAGTCGTTAGTAGTGGATTAACTGTAGTTTGTGCAGTATTTGCAAAGTTTACCCCACTTACTTCCCATGAATAATTATATTGACTGTTACCTCCTAAAGCATTAACGTTAAGCACCGCATCTAATCCCGTACATACAGAATCGGTATTGGTTACCGTAATCAAAATAGGAGGATTAAGATTGACACAAGTTTGAACCGTTGGAGAAATACAACCGTTAGCATCAGTAACAAATACATTGTAACAAGTAGAAACCAAAGGATTGACGGTATGCGGTCCATTTCCAACAAGCAAATTATCCCAAGTTTCTGTATAAGGAGCTCCTAAACCTCCGGTATAACTAAAATTTAAGTTTCCTGTACCATTTTGACAAATAATAGTATCAGGATTCATCGTCAATACAAAAGGAGTTGCAACATTAACTACAATCAATGCCGTATCTGAACAAGCACCTATACCTATAACATAATACAAAGAATCTGAAGTTTGCGTTGCTGGATCAAACATACTGGTTGTAACGGTATTGGTAACATCATACCATGTGCCAGCAGGATCTGGATTATTTGGGATGAGCGTAAACAAATCTACAACAGGATCTGTTAGACAAAAATTCAACGTGGTATCTTCTCCAGCATAACCATTATTAACAATAGTTATGATAATATCATCGGTAGAAGCGCAATCAGGATGAGCGGTTTCCCAAACTGATACTGTGTAGGTAGTGGTAATAGCAGTTGTTATAACCGGATCTTCATCCGTAGCACTTACTACCCCTGTAGTAGGTGTCCACGAATAAGAATACAAAGGAGGTACATTACTAACCCCTGTAATGCTCCAAACATTTACACCTATCATAGGTGCTACACTACTATAATTAGTTCCATCTTGAAAAACAACCGTTCCATTGCAGTCTAAAACTTGATACGACACTTCGTTATCGAAAGAGCCGTTACTAGTATTAAAAGAAATTACTTGTCCATCTGAAACAGGAAAAACAGAACTGCCATTTCCCCCTGTGGGCATAGTATGAGTTCCTTGGGATATTCCATCTAAAAATACTTCTATAGAAAACCCGTTCCAACCATCACCAAAAGTATCAAACATATTGATGGTATAATCACAAGTTGGGCTAGGATCTATTCCGCCTTGAGCTGTAGCATCTAGCTGTACTGAACCTGGGCAAATTGTAGTGTCTAATCCAGCGTCAATAGTTGGTCCATTTCCTACTGTAACAAATAATGTAGTATCATAAGTACAGCCATGATTATCGATAACCGTATAATCATAACCAAAAACTCCCGCTTGCGTAGGTGTAACACAGATAGAATTCATATCTGCTGTATTAGAAGTAATAAAAGAACTTGCCGTAGGGTCACTTCCCGTCCAATACGAGGAATCACTATTATTACCAATAATTGGAGTAAAAACAGATAAAGCAGGATATAAACTTGGATCAAATTGTAAAGACCAATCGCAAACAAAGCCATCATCAGCTCCCCACAGATCACAAAATTCAATAGTCCATGTTCCATTTAATTCACAACCAACCAAACCGCTTAAAGGATTTAAACTTTCGTATGTTCCCGGAGCTAGGGCTTGACTCCCTGATATTGGAGCTAATACCGTGTTAGGTGAACTACCACTCGAGGAATTATCTACCCAGGTACCATTAGTTGCAGTAGGACTCCAACAGTATTGCCAGCAATTACCTGCTAGCAAAGGATCGTCTGCAGGCTCAGGATCTCCTATTTGCGTTCCACCACCACCTTGTTGGTGTAAGATTACAGTTTGTCCATTGGGACATATAATAGAAGCAACTAAATCTCCCATAAAAGAATGCTCCATACTGACACAAATGTCAATTAAATCGTTTGCATTGTTTAAAGTTTGTCCTGGTGTAAACGATAAAAACTCAAGATCAGCAGTAAAACATTGACCTACGTTGTCAGGAAGATAAGTTGCCCCGCCTAAACCACTTTCAGGGAGCCCTGTCCAAGTAACAGGCATCAATTGTGGCTGTGCAAATAAACAAGATGTTTCACCAATACATAATGTGGTATCACCTGTAATAAACTGCATATCTGGTTCTGTTCCTACCTGTACTTTTATGGTTTCAGAATTTGAATTGATACAACCATTGTCATCTATTACATATAAATGCATAGGATATTCACCATTATTAGCATACGTATGATTCATAGTAGCGGTTGTTGTCGTATCTGCATCACCATCGCCCCAATTCCATATATATGATACGATATTAAAAGTACCAATAGCAGAAGAGCCACTAGCATCAAAACTAACATTATCTCCTTCACATATTCTGTGAGGATTATTGACAACTGTAGGCATGGTCATACTTGCTGTTGGTCTTTGACAAGGAGTAGAACATGTGATAGTAGCAGCAAAAACGCCAGTTCCTTGATCATTTGATTCGAAAACTAAAGTTAAACACCCTGATGTATTTAATGAAGTACAGGTAACTATTAAACCTTGTAATTGATTCGAACCATAAGAACCCAATGTTGTTGCTAAGATATTATCTCCATCGTATATCGTCAGATTATCAGCGTTATTTGGATTTGCCGTACTTACGTTGCTTAAAGCAAAATTTAAAAAATCCAATGTAATTATATCATTGGGATTATCTGGACAAATGGTGAGTGTATAATTTTCATTATTTGAATAACCAGATCCTCCTTGACCTCCTGAATCAAACAAAGAACCATTGCAAGTATTTACTGTGCCATCAGAAATGGATACAATAGTTTGAGCAAAATTGAATGTTATTATTAAAAATAACATAAAAATAAAAAGTATAAATCTCATTTTTTTGTTTTGAGGTATAAGCTTAACGGTATCAAATTAAAAAGGTTGCCTTTTTACATTATGAATAAACTTTTGACTTATATTGAAATGTGTAATTTAAAAAATTAATGATTCTATGATTAAAAAAGTATCTAAATTAAAAAAACAAAGTTACTTTTGATACTATATAATATAGTAAATGATATATTACCACAACGAAGATATAGTTTTTCGAAAGAAAAATAGATTAAAATTTAGATCAATCATAAAACAAATGATGATTAATGAAAAAAAGGATTTAGAAAATCTAAATTACATTTTTTGTTCTGATGAAGATCTTTTAGAATTGAATAAAAGCGCATTAAACCATGATTATTATACCGATATTATAACATTTGACTATTGTACAGAAACTACCATTTGTGGCGACTTATTTATTTCTGTAGAAAGAGTACGTGATAATGCTCAAAAAATGAACATAGATTTTTTTGATGAAATTCATAGAGTAATGCTCCATGGAGTGCTTCATTTGTGTGGTTATGGCGATAAAACAGAAAAAGAAATAAAAAAAATGCGTTCTAAGGAAGATTTCTACTTAGAAAAATTAAATCAAATAACTAAATAACAATATGTTACAAGATTATGATGTAATAGTAGTAGGAGGAGGACATTCAGGAAATGAAGCTGCAGCTGCTGCAGCAAAGTTAGGTTCAAAAACTCTTTTGATCTCTATGAATTTAGAAACATTAGGACAAATGAGTTGCAATCCAGCTATCGGAGGTATAGCTAAAGGTCAGATAGTTAGAGAGATAGATGCTTTAGGAGGGCTTACTGGTATCATAACAGATAAGAGTGCAATTCAATTCAAATTACTTAACTTGAGTAAGGGACCAGCTATGTGGAGTCCTAGAGCTCAATGTGATCGTATGGAATTTTCAAGGACATGGAGGTTATCATTGGAGCGTATCCCTAACCTAGACTTTTGGCAGGATATGGTTATAGGTTTAATCATAGAAAATGAAACTGTTGTTGGTGTCAAAACCTCTATGGGGTTATCCATAAAAGCTAAATCAGTAATACTAAACAGCGGCACATTTTTAAATGGAACAATACATTTAGGAGAAAAACAATTTGGAGGAGGAAGAATGGGAGAAAAAGCTGCGTTTGGTTTAACCAAAGAATTGGAGAATTTAGGATTTGTTTCAGGTAGAATGAAAACGGGAACGCCCCCTAGAGTAGATGGTAGATCTTTGGATTTTTCAAAAATGGAAGAACAACCAGGAGATATGAATCCCAAAAAGTTTTCATTTTCTAATGAAACAAAACACCTTACAAAACAGAGATCTTGTTGGATAACCTATACCAATTCTGAAGTACATGAAATGCTTAAAACAGGATTTGATAAAAGTCCAATGTTTAATGGAGCAATAAAAAGTATAGGACCAAGATATTGCCCATCGATAGAGGATAAAATAAACAGATTTGCACATAGAGAACGGCATCAGATTTTTGCCGAACCAGAAGGTTGGAATACAATTGAATATTACATTAATGGTTTCAGCACATCATTACCAGAGGATGTACAAATGAGAGCAATGAAACTAATTCCTGGATTTGAAAACGCAAAAATGTTTAGACCTGGTTATGCCATAGAACACGATTACTTTCCCCCTACTCAATTGCAACACACCTTAGAGACTAAACTAATTAAAAATTTATATTTTAGTGGTCAGATAAACGGAACAACAGGTTACGAAGAAGCGGCAAGTCAAGGTTTAATGGCCGGTATAAATGCTCACTTAAAGGTAAAAAACAAAGACCCTTTTATACTAAACAGAAGCGAAGCCTACATCGGAGTACTAATAGATGACCTTATTACAAAAGGTACAGAAGAGCCCTATAGGATGTTTACCTCAAGAGCCGAATATAGAATTCTACTAAGAAATGACAATGCCGACCTACGCTTAACTCATAAAGGTTATAACTTAGGTTTAGCTTCGGAAGAAAGAATGAAACAAGTAGAAATAAAGAAAAACACAACTATAGAATTAATAGATTTCATTAAAAACACATCAGCTAAACCAGAAAATATAAACCCTATTCTTAATAAATTAAACTCCTCTCCCATCAAGCAAAAAGTGAGAATGGATTCTATTCTTTGTAGACCAAATGTAACAATTGAACACCTTATAGAAGGATCAGAAAAGTTAAAAGAAAAAATAAATTCTTTTGATTATGCTATGGAAGAAATCAAAGAACAAACACAAATACTCATCAAGTATGATGGCTATATTTCCAGAGAAAAAGGAGTTGCCGAAAAAATAGAAAGATTGGATTATGTGAATATTCCTTTTGACTTTGACTATAATAAATTTAGCACATTATCAACCGAAAGTAAAGAAAAATTAAACAATATAAAACCTAAAACAATAGGTCAAGCTTCAAGAATTAGCGGTATAAAACCTTCTGATATTTCTATTATCTTGATTGGATTAGGGAGATAGAACAAATTGTTCCACGTGGAACAATTAATTAAATATAAATCATTTTAAAAATAGTTTCACGTGAAACATATATTAGAAAACGTAAAAAAATGCCCGATTTGCCATTCGGAAAATTACTCAGACTGGAGGTCAGCAATTGATCACAATGTAAGTGGAGATACTTTCAAAATAGTTGAATGTAACGAATGTTCTTTTAGATACACCAATCCTATTCCAAGTGAAAACACAATAGGTGAGTACTATAAATCCGATAATTATGTGTCGCATTCTAGTACAAAAAAAGGAGTGATAAATAAAATATATCACATCATAAGAAAGCATGCAATCAAACAAAAAGAAGGTTATGCAAAACAATATTCTGATGGTAAATCGATTCTAGATATTGGTTGTGGAACAGGTGATTTTTTAGGATATTGTAAATCTAACAATTGGGATGTTCTCGGTTTAGAACCCGATGAAGATGCACGAATTCTAGCTTTAAAAAATAATAATGTATCCTCAAAAGATATTTCTGAACTAAAAAACTTAAAGGAAAACAGTAGAGATGTAATCACAATGTGGCATGTTCTAGAACATGTTTACAACCTCAATGAAGACATAGAAGAGTACAAAAGAATATTAAAACCAGGTGGTCATATTATAGTAGCAGTTCCCAATTGTAGCTCGCATGACGCTGAATATTACAAACATCATTGGGCGGCTTTAGATCTTCCAATACACTTATACCATTTTAGACCTAATGATATTAAATCATTATTTACAAAACATGGAATGGAATTAATAAAAATAATTCCCATGAAATTTGACAGCTATTATATAAGTATGATTAGTGAAAAATATAAAGGTGGCAATATAATCTCAGGATTCTGGAGAGGATTTATCTCTAACTTAAAGGCAAAAAACAAGAAAAACACCTTTTCTAGCCAAATATACATAATCAAATTACAAAAAACTTAATTTAATGCGTTTTAAAGGCTTTTAATTAATGCTAATGAGTAGAAGTATGAAATTTTTGAGATACTCCATTAGGCGAAGTTAATAAAAAACAACTTAATCATCTGTTTTTCAATATATTATAAATATATTACATAAAAGAAGGTTTTTTGATAACTAATTTTAATATATTTTTATTGTTATTCAAAACTTCAATAAATCTAAAAATTATTTAAAAAATAAAAATGACAATTTGTCATAGTGTTTTTATAATTATCTTTGCAAATCAAGCAAATTAAAATTAGATGGATAACAAAGAAATAGATGAAACAAGACAAGGCGAAGTTCTAGAAAGGAAATCATCATCACATACAGGTAAAAAACTATTTTTAGAAAGTTATGGTTGTGCAATGAATTTTTCGGATAGTGAAATTGTTGCGTCTATTTTGGAGAAAGATGGATTTATAACTACTAGAAATCAAGAAGAAGCAGATGTGATATTGATCAACACGTGCTCAATAAGAGATAAGGCAGAAACAACAGTACTTAATCGGTTGAAGTCGTTCAAGAAACAAAAGAAACAAAATCCGAGCCTTGTAGTAGGTGTGCTAGGGTGTATGGCCGAAAGAATGAAAGAAACACTTCTGGAGCAACAAAAACTCGTTGATGTGGTAGTTGGTCCTGATGCTTATAGAGATTTACCAAACCTCATCACTAAGGTTAATGGTGGACAAAAAGCAGTAAACGTGCTCCTATCAAGAGAAGAAACCTATGCTGATATAAGTCCTATAAAATTAGGGGGTAATGGCGTAACCGCTTTTGTATCAATTATGAGAGGATGCGATAATATGTGTTCTTTTTGTGTTGTACCATTTACCAGAGGAAGAGAACGAAGCAGGAATCCTTTGAGTATTGTAGCGGAAGTTAGAGAATTATTTGAAAATGGATATAGAGAGGTAACTTTGCTTGGTCAAAATGTAAACAGCTATCGTTGGAACATTTCAAAAAAAGGAGAAATACTGGATGCAAACATACCCACCACAAATTTTGCTCAATTACTTGAACTTGTAGCACAAGTAAACCCAGACATGCGAGTACGATATTCTACTTCGCACCCAAAAGATATGGGAGATGATGTTTTGATTTCTATGTCAAAATATGAAAATATATGCGATTATATTCATTTACCGGTTCAATCGGGGAATTCGGATATTCTAAAAAAAATGAACAGAGGTTATACAAGAGAATGGTATCTGAATAGAATAGCAGCTATTAAGCGGATTTTACCTGATTGTTTTATCTCTACGGATATCATTACTGGGTTTTGTGGAGAAACAGAACAACAACATCAAGATACCGTTTCATTGATAAAAGAAGTTAAATATGAATATTCTTATATGTTCTTCTACTCTGAGCGACCAAAGACATTAGCTGAAAGAAAATATGAGGATGACATCCCTGAAGATATTAAAAAACAACGTTTAAGTGAAATTATAGAAATTCAAAACAAGCTTTCATTAGATGCTTACAAAAAATGTATTGGCAAAACATACCGTGTATTGATAGAAGGTATAAGTAAAAAATCTGATGCAGAACTTTATGGCAGAAACTCTCAAAATTCTGTCGTAATTTTTGAAAAAGGAGACCATAAAAAAGGTGAATATGTAAATGTAAAAATAAACGACTGTACCAAAGCCACATTGTTTGGAGAGGTAGTATAGTAAATATTCACTAACATAAATAAAACAATAATGGACATACAACAAGTAAAGCAAAGGTTTGGAATTATAGGTAATGCTCCAGGATTAAATAGAGCGTTAGAAGTAGCATTAAAAGTTGCTCCAACAGATATATCTGTTATGGTAACTGGAGAAAGTGGAGTAGGAAAAGAAACCATACCACAAGTGATACATAATAACAGTACTAGAAAACATAAAGAATATATAGCTGTTAACTGTGGTGCAATACCTGAGGGAACAATTGACAGTGAACTTTTTGGACATGAAAAAGGAGCTTTTACGGGTGCGCAAGGTAGTAGAAAAGGGTATTTTGAAGTAGCAGATGGTGGTACTATTTTTCTAGATGAAGTAGCTGAATTACCTTTAAAAACTCAAGTTCGTCTATTAAGAGTTTTAGAAACAGGAGAATTTATAAAAGTAGGTTCATCAAAAGTTCTAAAAACAGATGTACGAATGATAGCAGCTACCAACGAAAAAATGGATGAAGCTATTCATAAAGGAAAATTTAGAGAAGATTTATACTATAGATTAAGTACTGTTCCAATTTCCCTACCTCCATTGAGAGATAGGAGAGATGATATACATTTAATTTTTAGAAAATTTGCTTCTACGTTTGCAGACAAATATAGAATGCCCACCATACGGCTTGATGAACAAGCTGTGCATACATTAATGGCGTATCAATGGCCGGGAAATATTAGGCAACTAAAAAACATTACGGAACAAATATCTGTTATTGAAAAAGAACGTAAGATAACAAAAGATTTACTATTGAAATATCTTCCAAATAGTCAGTTTGATAACCTACCTGCTGTTATAGGAGCTACTGCTTCTGGTGGTATGGATAGTTCTGAAAAAGAAATGCTCTATAAAATCATCTTTGACCTCAAAAAAGATATGGATGAAATGAAACTTATCATTGTAGATTTAGTAAATGGTAGATCTGCTACAATGCCTTCTTCTACTGATGTGAATACAAGCTCTATTACTCCTATGAATACTAATACTAGCGGATTTCATCGACCAACGTACGCTAATAATGACTTTATTTATCAAGATCCAATAGAAGAAACTATTGAAGAAGAAGAATCGCTTTCATTAGAAGAACGAGAAAAAGAATTAATAATAAAAGCGTTGGCAAAGCACAATGGTAAACGCAAATATGCTGCTAAAGAATTGGGAATTTCGGAACGTACTCTGTATCGAAAAATAAAAGAATATGAAATTCAGAAGTAAATATATATTCATAATTTTAATTGGGATTACTAGCCTTTCTTACTGCAAACTACCCAGTTTTAGTTTAAAACCTGGGGGGAAAAATAATGCAGAGATTCCAGGAAACTCAGTTCAAGTAGATTACTTTGAAAACCAATCCAGTTTGGCTAGTTCATCAGCTAGTATTACACTAACCGAAGAAATAAAAGACATCGTTTTGGCACAATCTAAAAAAGAATTGGTGTCTGAACAAGGAGATTGGTTGATAAATGGGGTAATTACCCAATACATAGTAAATCCAATAAGCATACAATCAGGAACAGATAATGCGCAGCAAAACAGATTGTCTATGACCGTAAAAGTAACTTGTCTGTTAAATGATGAACTTATGAAAGATGGGAATCTTCAAAAAAGAGATAGTTTAGTGATAGACCCAACTACTAGAGACGGTACTTTTAATGCTTATGTAGATTTTGATGCTACAAAATCTTTCTCGGCTATTGAGGATGAATTACTTACAGAATTGGTAAGACAGCTTTCACAAGATATATATGATCGTATATTTGGGGGTAAATGGTAGGTTATACAACAACCACTTTTGCGTGAGGGATAGGAACGGCATCCTCCTAAAGCTTTTTGGAGCTTTAGGAGATATAGTGGATAGCCCGACCCAAAGGGGCACGCCCAATTTATTATCT
>CAMZLL010000180.1 GCA_947311505.1 uncultured Cryomorphaceae bacterium | reverse complement strand
TTTGGTGCAGAGTTGATTGTTTACAATGCTATTTTTGCCTTTGTGGCTTTGTGGGGGATTAGTTCGAAAAGCGTAAAGAAAAGTTAGCAATACCACCCTAATTTTGAAATGCGCTTTAAAAAAATGAATTATTGATTAATAAAAAACCAAATGTAGTTATTTGATTGTGCTATGCTGAAATATAGCCAAAGCTATGGCTATATTTGTAAAGAAAAGAAGGGGTTTATAAGGTGTATATCAGCGTTGTTTTGGTGTAAGATCTTTATGTTTCAGCGCATTTCAAAATTATATTGGTATTATTTCTTAATGTTAAATCCGATACTTAAGCCGGTTTGCCATCCATGTTTTCCAAAAGATGCAAATGCATTTACAGGGATGTTGAGGTAGCCACTTTTAAAAGTTTTTCCAACGCCTATTACCCAGCCTGGCGATAGTTGAATATCCCCTCGACTATCAAGTCTTGATACAATAGGGTAGGGGTTGTCTATTTTTATTCCAGCAGTGTCTGTAATGTCCCAGTTTGAAGCTAGTTTCCAAGAGTTGGACTCAGTGTCAAGGTAGCTGTCTGCCGTTTTTTCTATTCCAAATGAAGGACCAAAAGCAAACTCAAGTCCAGTTTTGCTACTTCTAAAGCCATTCATAAGCACAAGCTTAGGGTTAAATATCTGTTGCTCAGGTCCGCTTATGAGTACTATACCTTCGATAAGAGCTTGAAAATCACCTGCACTTAAATATACTTTTTCCCATTGATAACCAAATTGTGATAATACAGGTGCTGCTCCCCAACCCCCTTCATTTTTTGGAGCCATCAGTCGAGCGCCCATTTCTCCTCCTACAAATGCAATTCCTACTCGAGGTCCATTGTTTTTCACTTTTACCTGTGGAGTTACTGGCGGTTCATTAAAATGTACAAGAGTTTCCATTGCTTCTTTATTGTTTTCGATGCCTAGCATATTGTTTAAGGTAATCTGCATCATGGCTTGAATTTCTTGTGGCACATCTATAAATTCTTGTATAGTAGTCATTTCGTATTTATTTGTTTTTATGTCAAGCATTTTTAAACTGATTACTATTTTCTTTCCAAGCCTTTCTATACTTCCTGAAAACATTTTATCTACTTCAATACTTTTTCCAACTTCGTATAAACAAAGTTTACCATAACATTCTGTAAGATCTATGCCGCCTCTTTTACCCATTTCTAACAAGTCATGTTTGTCAAAAACTTTAAAGAATCCTGTTTTTTCAAGTTCAATTCTTAATAAACTACCTGCAGTGGAAGGTGTCAAACCTTCAAGGTTAGAATATATGTTAAGTACAGCTGCTGTATTTTCGTCTTGTGCTTGTGTTGTTTGTGTGAAGCCTAGCGTTAAGCAGAGTCCAATTAATAACGTTTTAATATTTTTCATAATATTTGATTTATTTGTTGGTGCAAATTAACGTTCGTTTTTTACCTTTGGAAAACCTAAGTTTTACATTTGCGTATTTTTAAAAAGTGTATCTTTATCTTTTTGTTTCTTTATTTTAAGTGTTATATTGTTACAAAAGCGTATTTTATGAAAATTGATAAATCACCATTAAACAAGTTGGAACTTCCTCTTTTTTTAGACAAAAAGGTCGAAGTTTGGGTAAAACGTGATGATCTCATCCATGATGAAATGAGTGGGAATAAATGGAGAAAGCTACGGCATACAGTATCTTATTTGAAGAGTCAAAATAAATATAGAGGTGTCTTAACATTTGGAGGAGCTTATTCCAATCATATATTAGCTGTTGCTTATGTTGCATTAAAATTGGGATTAGGTTCTGTGGCTATTATAAGAGGAGGGAAAATATCACCACTTAACAAAACGCTGGCCAGATGCACTGAGCTCGGAATGAAAATAATATATTGGGATAGAGAAAGGTATAAGACGAAACATGAGCAAGAAGTTTTGGTAAATATTCAAAATGAATACCCAGATTATTATATAGTTCCTGAAGGTGGTGCGGATAAACTCGGAATTAAAGGTTGTGAAGATATTGTTACAGAAATAGAAATTGATTTCGATTATATTACCATTGATTGTGGAACTGGAGCAACTTTAGCGGGAATGGTTCGAAGTCTCAAAAGATTTCAAAAAGCCATAGGTTTTCAGGTTTTAAAAGGTGAAGATTTTATTTCTGAGGAAGTTGAACGATGGAATACGGAACACAAAAGTGAACTAAATTATGAAGTAAATACGGAGTATCATTTTGGAGGTTACGCCAAAAAGAATTTGAAATTAATCGAATTTATGAGGTCGTTTTATACTGAAGCAGGTATAAAAACAGACCCCATATATACTGCTAAACAGTTTTATGGAGTGCTAGATTTAATTAAGAAAGACTATTTTCCAAAAAATTCTAAAATAGTAATAGTTCATTCTGGAGGAATGCAGGGATTAGATGGTTTTGAAAAACGATATAAGATTAAGGTGTATTGATTTTGTATGATTTACTAGGTTAGATTGTTTATTATCTTTGATAATTTTGATGCGAAGGGGTTTTTAGCGGCAACCTTAAATTAAAAAAATATATATTTGTCTTGAAATTTTATAAAATTAATAATTATGAATAAGAAGTTAATATTTGGAGGTGTAGCTGTAGTCGTTATTGCAATTGTTGGATATATGGTTTTGACTGGTGGTGGAGCAACTAAAGATGATATAGAGCAAGGTGCTGAAACTGAAAAAGTAGTAGATGATAAGTTAGCTAATCCTGAAGATATTACAATGCCAGAAACTGACACCGAAGTTAAAGAAGTAGAGCTGGATGAATTTGACCCTAACGATATTTAGCGATTGACCGGCAATAGACTAAAGTTAGATTGTTTATTGTCTTTGTTTTTCGGGTAGCTTCTCAAGTACTGCTTCAGTATTTATTTCAATATCTCTATATTGCTTCAGTAATTCAAGCTTTTCTAAGTTCTGAAAATTTTGATGCATAGGGGTTTTTAGAAATGATCTATATTAATTGAGGATGCTTTTTGGTATAATTATTTCATTCAATGTAACAACTTACTAAAATTTACAACTATGAAATATTTAAAAAAAGGACTAATTGCATTAGCGGTTTTATCGATACTATTAGTGGGGTTGTTTTATGCTTTTCAAGATGATTCCAATACCGAAAAAATAGCAAAAGAACAAGAAGTTGATGCTGATGTTACAAGCGAGGATATGTTTGATGATTTAAATGCTTCCTTTGATGAGGAATAGAAGCTAAATAGATTATTTTTCTTAAGCCTATTTGTTTTTATTATGGACTTGAGCACTTAGTCGTTCCCTCTTGTGCTTTGTGTTGTTGATTCTCGAACGGTTTTTTTTTGTTTGTTGATGTATTTCCGACCAGGCACTAATTAGACGTTTGCTATGAAATAATCCCCTGTTTTAATCAATTTCTTCGTAGTCATAAAACTTAACTAACTCATTACTAGGAGTAAGCTAAATCGTGATTTTATACTATAGCCTCTTACTTGATCAAAGTGTGAGCTTCTAAAATGGTCTCAAAACAATCTTAATTTGACTACTTCTCGTTATGTTTTAAAGATTTTTATATTGTTCTTTTTGTTGTGGAAATAAAGCACTTCGTCAAAAATTGTGACAACAAAATGATTTATAGGACTATTTTAAATGGGTAATTGTATTGCCTGCATGAAATAAATAAAGAAAAAGCCTACGAAAAAAAACTTTTTCGTAGGCTTAGCCTCATAATCAATAACCTAACTAAATAACAATTATGAGTGTTTGTTCTATGTTGATTGACATCAATGATTTTCTTATTTGCAAAAGTGGATGTTATTATCATTTTAAAACCTGACTAATGTCAGGTTTTGAAATGATTTCCCGCACCCTTCTTTTTTTACCAAGGAGTAATTTAGCCGCATAAAATAATCAATACAACTATGAAAAAGTTAAAAACAAGTATAATGTTAATAGCTATTGCGCTACTAACTTCATGTGGTGGTTCTGAAAATAATAATGAGGCTGCTAGTACAAGTGAATCTCCTTCCACACATGAAGGAACAGATCAAAAGAAGCCAACAGAAAATAAGGGGCAATCCTCTGTTGAAGATGGTGTGTCAGATGCTAATGCTCTACAGGTTGCAAAATCTATTGATGATTTTAGTACGTTGGTAGCTGCTATTGAGGCAGCAGGATTAGAAGATGCTGTGGTTAATGCGGGGCCGCTTACCGTTTTCGCGCCATTAAATAGCGCTTTTGCAAAATTGCCAGAAGGTACTGTTGAGGAACTGGTCAAGCCAGAAAACAAAGAAAAATTAGGTTTTATTTTAGCAAACCATGTTGCACCAGCAAATTACCCAATCAAGCAATTAAAGAAAGAAGCTAAAAAAGGACGTAAGCTATACATGGCTTCAGGGAAGTATCTAGCGGTAGAAAACAAAGATGGAGAAATCTATGTTGGAGGAATGAAAATTATCAAAACTGTAAAAGTGAGCAATGGATGGATTCATGTTTTAGATGACCTCCTTTTACCAGCAGAAGACTAATCAAGTAATATATAAATACAATAACCTATGAAAATTAAAACAATTGCTGTAGCCATGCTAATTGCTCTTATGAGTAGCTGTGGAGGAGGAGATACGGCTAAAACAACCGAGACTGAAAGTTCAGTTCAGAATAAGGTGGAAAAGGCTGCAAAACAAGAAGTTGGACATGCTGCAAAACAAAACGAAACTGTTGCTAATAATGGAGCTTCAGAATCGGAAAGTATTGGAATTGGCCCAATAAGTTCAGTAGAACTTGGTGAAATTAATGAGGAATTAGTAGAAACAGGTAAAGAAATTTATAAAGCAAACTGTACCGCTTGCCATAAAATAGGGAAGAGATCTGTAGGTCCCGCTCTTAAAGGGGTGACTGAAAGAAGATCGCCAGAATGGATTATGAATATGATTCTAAACCCTACGGAAATGGTAGAAAAAGACCCAACGGCAAAAGCTTTACTTGCTGAATATTTAGCACCTATGGCTGATCAAAGTCTTTCAGAGGATGAAGCTAGAGCTATTTTAGAGTTTTTTAGGACGAAAAATTAATATTAATAATATAACAACACAAAGAATATGAAATCTATTTTTAAACCTATGCTTTCTGTAGTAGCTGCATCTATGATGCTTGCTAGTTGCGGGCCAGACTTAGGGTCTGCCGATGGGGCAAACAACAGTGTGATGGCTAATGATGCTGCAAGCAAAACGTACGTTGCGCCTGGTGATCATGATGAGTTTTATGCATTTATATCTGGAGGATTTAGTGGTCAGCTAGCTGTATATGGACTCCCTTCTGGTCGTCTTTTTAGAGTGATACCTGTTTTCTCTCAAGATCCAGAAAAAGGATACGGATACAACGAAGAAACGAAACCAATGTTGAATACTTCTCACGGGTTTGTGCCTTGGGGTGATTCGCATCATCCAGATATTTCTCAGTCAAAAGGAGAATTAGATGGTCGTTGGGTGTTCATTAATGAAAACAACACGCCTAGAGTTGCAAGAATTAGCTTAGAAACATTTGAAACAGAGGAAATTCTTGAAATTCCAAATTCTGCTGGTAACCATAGTTCAACTTTTGTAACTGAAAATACTGAGTATATTGTAGCTGGAACACGTTTTGCCGTACCAGCACCTCAAAAAGATATGCCAATTGCTGATTACAAAGGTAATTTTAAAGGTTCGTTATCGTTTATTAAAATAGACCCGAACGAAGGAACAATGAATATTGCATTCCAAATAAGAATGCCTGGTTTCAACTTTGATTTAGCACACCCTGGTAGAGGTAAATCTCACGGTTGGTTCTTCTTTTCTTCATACAATACAGAAGAATCTAATACATTATTAGAGGTAAATGCTTCTCAAAATGATAAAGATTACATCACTGCTGTGAACTGGCAAAAAATTGAAGAATACATCGCTAAAGGTGTCGGAACAATGGAGCCAGCAAAATACGCACACAATACTTGGAATGATGATACTCACATTGCGACTTCTGTAATGGAGGATGAAGTGTTAATCATTAACCCAGAAGATGTTCCAGGAGCTATTTATTTCTTACCAACACCAAAATCACCTCACGGTTGTGATGTTGATCCTACCGGAGAATACATTATTGGAAATGGTAAATTGGCTGCAGCTTTAACAGTACACTCATTTACTAAAATGGTGAAAGCTATTGAAGATAAAGCTTTTGATGGTGATGCATATGGTATTCCAATCTTACAATTCGAAGCGATAAACTATGGTACTTTAGAGCAGCCAGGTTTAGGGCCACTCCACACAGAATTTGATACAAGAGGAAATGCTTATACTACTTTCTTTATCTCATCTGAGGTTGTAAAATGGAATGTGAAAGATCTTAAAGTAATTGATAGACAACCTGTTTTTTACTCAGTAGGTCACTTAATGATTCCTGGAGGAAACTCTGCAAAACCATTTGATAAATACTTGGTAGCAATGAATAAAATAACAAAAGATCGTTATTTACCAACAGGTCCTGAGGTTTGTCAATCTGCACAATTGTTTGATATTACGGGAGAAAAAATGGAGCTTTTGTTAGATTTTCCAACTATTGGAGAGCCGCACTATGCAGCTGGTTGTCCTGCTGAATTGTTAGCTTCGAAATCTCAAAAAATATTCAAACTAGAAGAAAATAAACATCCTTATGTAGTTAAGAATGAGGCTGAGACTAAAGTAGTAAGAGAGGGTAATGAAGTGCACATTTACATGTCAATGATTAGATCTCACTTCTCTCCTGATAATATAGAAGGTGTGAAAGTTGGAGACAAAGTTTTCTTCCACGTTACGAACTTAGAGCAAGATTATGATGTACCACACGGTATCTCAATGATTGGAGCAAATACTTCTGAGTTATTGATTATGCCAGGTAGAACAGAAACATTTGTTTGGAATCCTAAGCAAGAAGGTGTTTGGCCGTTCTATTGTACAGATTTCTGTTCAGCATTGCACCAAGAAATGCAAGGTTATGTACGTGTTTCTGCTGCTAATTCTGACATACAGATATCATACACATTGGATGACGAAGTACCAGGTACTGAAGAAGACCTATAATTATTTATAATACATATATATCAAGGCGGGTAGTATTATGCTACCCGTTTTTGATTGTATGCATCCCAAGACGCTATCTCATTTGTTATTATATAATCAAAAATTAAATATTATGAAATCACGAATTATAATGATTGTCGGATCACTGATGCTTATAGCGGTTTTTTTTAAACCTATATGGAACATCACTTTAGAAGCTCCACAATATCCAATTCCACTAGGTATGGATATCTATATCGATCGATTTGAGGGGGCGAATGATGAATTTGATATCAAAAATATCAACCTTATGAACCATTATGTAGGTATGCAATATATTCCTGAGTCAATTCCTGAATTTAAATCATTTCCCTATATCGTAGGGTTTATGATAGCCTTGGGTGTTATTTTAGGCATTACAGGAAAATTCAAGCTCTATTTAGGTTGGTTTGTATTGATGTCTATTTTGGGACTACTCGGGTTGTATGATTTTTACTTGTGGGAGTACGATTACGGGCACAATTTAGATCCACATGCTATAATGCAGTTTAAAAATCCTGATGGCTCACCAATGGGGTTTCAGCCGCCACTATGGGGTACAAAGTTGATCCTCAATTTCACTGCGCATTCTTACCCTAGAGCAGCAGCGTTTTTCTTAGGAGGCGGTATGGGCTTAACTTTTGTTGCTTTTATAGTTGGTTTTTTCGAGAACAAAAAGAAAAAACTTAATTTATAAATATTTTTTTACTTTTAAACTTTAAGACCATTGTTGAATTGACTGACAATGGTCTTTATTGGTATAATAAAAAATACCTACTCTATATTTTTATTTACTTTTGTCTTTAAATTATTTCAATATGAAAAACATATTTTTATCAATTGTATTTCTTCTCATTATACTCCCTTCTTGTAAGGTTGAGCCTACGCCCATAGGCTATGGTCAAGATCATTGTCATTTTTGCGATATGACGGTTGTGGACAAATCTCATGCGGCTCAATACACCACCAAAAAAGGAAAGTCGTATTCTTTTGACGCTATAGAATGTATGGCAAGACAACTCATCAATGATAATTCTGAAGAAAAAATGGAATTTATACAGGTTGCTAATTTTGCAGAACCAGGAAACTTAATTGATGCAAGAACAGCTACGTTTCTTGTAAGTGACAAAATAAAAAGTCCAATGGGAGAAAACCTTTCTGCTTTTAATGATGCTAAAATTGCTCAAAAACATCTAGAAGAATTTGGAGGGAAATTATATACTTGGGCAGAAATCAAAGCGAAATTATCAAAATGAGATTAATCGTTTTTCTTTTCTTGCTGAATAGTTTTTTTGGCTTTAGTAATACTATAGAAGTGTGTAGCTCTTGCGCTGTTTCTACGATAACAGAAGGAGTAGCCTTGGCTGTAGATGGTGATACTGTATTGGTTAAAAGTGGTATCTACAAAGAGCACAATATTGGTGTTGATAAAGAAATATACCTTTTAGGAGAGGATAACCCTGTTGTTGATGGGGAGTACAAAGGCTATGTTTTTATACTGAATGCAAACAACTTTACATTAGAAGGTTTTACCATTCAAAATGTAGAACAAAGCTATACCAAAGATTATTCTGCTGTAAGAGTTTTAAGTAGTAAGTACTTTACGATTAAAAATAATATACTAAAAAATGTGTTTTTTGGTTTTATGATCGAAAAATCAAAATTTGGATTAATCACCGGAAATACGGTGTCAAGTCATGCAAAAGAAGAGGCAAGTTCGGGAAATGGAATACATATTTGGCATTGCTCTGATATGAGAATAGAGAAGAATCATCTTTCTCATCTAAGAGATGGCTTGTATTTTGAATTTGTAAGCGAGAGTTTTATTTCCAATAATACAAGTGAAAACAATCTTAGATACGGGCTGCATTTTATGTTTTCCAACAATAATGAATACCATCACAATGAATTTAGGGATAATGGAGCAGGTGTAGCAGTGATGTTTTCTAAGTTTATCATAATGCATCACAATACCTTTCATTTTAATTGGGGAACGGCATCTTACGGCTTACTATTAAAAGAAATATATGATGCTGAAATTCATCACAACTACTTTGAGCAGAACACCATAGGAATCAATATAGATGGATGTACCCGAATGAACTATCAAAACAATCATTTTGTAAGAAATGGATGGGCTATAAAGTTTACTGGGGGATGTTATTCTAATGTTTTTAATTACAATAACTTCATGTCCAACTCGTTTAACCTATCCTATAATAGTAGAATAAACGACAATAAGTTTGAAGCAAATTATTGGAGCGATTATACGGGGTATGATCTTGATAGAGATGGCATCGGAGATGTTCCATATCGTCCAGTTAAGTTGTTTTCTTATGTGGTTAATCAAACGCCCGAAACCATCATTCTTTTGAGAAGTTTATTTGTAGATTTAATAAATTTTTCAGAGAAAGTATCGCCTATTTTTACCCCCGAAGGATTAGTTGATGAAAAACCAATAATGCACGAAATTCATGATAAGTATTAAGAATTTACATAAAAAATTTGGTAAGCTAGTTGTTCTTGACAACTTAGACTTAGAGATTACAAAAGGTGGAGTATTTGCTATCTTAGGTCCAAATGGATCGGGTAAAACTACTCTAATCAAGTCTTTCTTAGGAATGACAGTGCCCAATAAAGGCGAAATCCTCTTTAATGGCGAGAGCGTGCTTAAAAAATGGAAATACCGAAAAAACATAAACTACCTTCCTCAAATTGCCAATTTTCCCGCCAATCTATCTGTTATAGAATTGATTAATATGGTAAAAAACCTAAGACCTTCTGAAACAAATCACGAAGAATTGATTCAACAATTAGGTCTTAAACCTTTTCTGAAAAAGAAACTGGGAAACCTTTCCGGAGGAACTAAACAAAAAGTAAATATCGTATTGACTTTTATGTTTGATAGCGAGCTCATCATTTTAGATGAACCTACTACGGGATTAGATCCTATTGCGTTAATATACCTCAAAGAGCTCATTCAAAAAGAAAGAGAAAAAGGCAAAACCATATTGATTACAAGTCACATTATGAGTTTTGTAGAAGAAATATCGGATGAAATTGTATTTCTTTTGGATGGTAAAATTTATTTTAAAGGAACAATTAACGAGTTGAAAGAGCAAACACAAAGTATATCCCTAGAAGCTTCAATTGCTAACCTCATAAAAACACAATATGTTTAAGATACTGAAATACAGCATTTTTGATTTGTTAAGAAGTAGATGGAGTTATGTCTATTTTTTCTTTTACCTAATTCTAGGATATGTCTTATTATTTTTGAACAACGACTTGAACAAGGGGCTTCTTACATTGATGCAGATTATAATCGTGTTGACACCGCTTATTGGGACTATTTTTGGCATCATGTATTATTATAACTCTAGGGAATTTACCGAGTTGTTATTGGCGCAACCTATAAAAAGAAACAAAATATTTCTCGGTCAGTATTTAGGAATAAGCCTTTCTTTAACATTAAGTTTTGTTCTCGGATTGGGTATTCCATTTGCAGTTTATGGACTGTTTCGATCAGCATTAATTTTTGACTTTAGTTTATTGCTTCTTATAGGAGCATTTCTAAATTTTATCTTTGTGGCGTTGGCATATAATATAGCACTTTCTACAGAGAATAAAATCAAAGGTTTTGGTTATGCTATTTTAGTTTGGCTGTTTATGGCGGTAGTCTATGACGGTATATTTATGATTTTATTAATGAAATATCAAGAGTATCCACTCGAAAAATTCTCACTGATAGCCGTAATGACTAATCCTATAGATCTCTCTAGAATTTTAATACTTCTCAAATCAGATACCTCTGCATTGTTGGGGATTACTGGGGCTATTTTTAATCAATTTTTTGGATCTTCAATTGGTATGCTAGCATCATTAGGAGCGCTATCAGCTTGGGTAGTCTTTCCTGTACTCAATTTTGTACGAAAAGCTAAGAAAAAAGATTTTTAAACACGTTCAACTCCTACTGTTAATCAATATGATACAGTTCAAAATAAACTATTTATTTGACTATTTTATATTCAGCAATGGTATAACTTATCTATACGGTTTTTTCTAAATATTTAGGCTTTTTTCGTTTAGCCCGAAAAATTCATCATTTACAGGGTGAAATTGGATGTAAAGTGTTATCTTTATTGTGTTTATCAAAG
>CAMZLL010000179.1 GCA_947311505.1 uncultured Cryomorphaceae bacterium | reverse complement strand
GGTATTCTATCAATGACATCAAGCTAATAAATTAGAGGAATTACTACCGCAAAATTGGAAACCAAGTAATAATAATGAGACGTAGATTACCGAACGCTTACGATAATAACGGTATTAATTTGCAAAATAATTCGAGGTAAGGAAAGCAGTAGATTAGGAATATTTAATACAAGCTAATATTTTGTGCCTCTTAGCATTTCTCTTTTCCCTGGAGGACCTGCTATTCGCTCCATTTCAAAACCTACAGATTCTAGGTCTCGTCTAACCTGACCTTTTGCACAATAAGTCACGAAAATACCTCCTGGTTTGGTTGCGTTATATATTTTTGTAAATACATTGATATCCCAGAGTGTGGGTTCAACTTGTGGAGCAAAAGCATCATAAAAAATAAGGTCATATCTCTGGATATCATCAAGTTTCAAAATGGTTTTATTTAATTTAGTCAATTCAAATTTAGGGTTTAGTTTTATAGGTTCTGACCAATCAGCAGCATGCATCATTTTAAATTCTTTCTTTAAAATATTCAAAGATTCTTTTTGCGATGTGTAATTCAACTGCTGTATTATTTTTTGAGCCAAAGGAAACAATTCATAGCCCGTATATTTTGTTACACATTTCATCTTTGTTGCATTTTGCAAATAATCCAAAGTTAATAGAGCATTTAAACCTGTTCCAAATCCAACCTCAAGAATTTCAATTTCTTTTGAACCATTAATTTGAAGCCAATGTTTTAACCCTGCATTTATAAAGACATGGTTAGACTCTTGGATTGCGCCATGTATGGAATGATAAGTTTCATTTAAATCTTCTCTACACAAGGTATGTGACCCATCTTCCGAAAGCGTTAATGATAATTTCATCCTGCAAAAGTACGTATTCATCACTAAAAAGGAGAAAAAGAATGAACTAAAGCAACTATCTCATAATTGTAACGTCTTTAATATAAGTAATTGGATAACTCAGCAGAGTTTTTAATCCGTTCATCGAACATTAAATTCCGATTTATTTAATTGCGGTTACATTTAATAGCGAAAGCTATTCTACCACCCAAAGCCAAGTAATTTTTATTGCTTGGCTTTTTTCTGTATATATTAAGACCGTTGCATAAGTCCAAATTTTGATTACTACCATTATAACGGATATAAAGTAGTCCAACATAGGTTAGAATTATTTTGCTTCGCCCAACAATTCTATCAATTTATTACACGCCTTTTGATTGTCTTTAGAACCTATGGCTTTGTAAATATTCTGTTTGTCCAAAGAAGTCAAATGCCAACTCATCGTTATTTCATCTCCCTTGTTTTGATCCAAGTAAAATGTAACAACATCAAACTGCCCCGAATACCAATCGTCAACACCTAAAAGCAATTGATCATTGTTATAATCATGAGTTTTCAAGGTATTGGAATATACCGAACCCAATGGAGCAAATAATCGAGTAATCAAAGATCCGTTATTGGGGTTTTCTACTTCGAAGTTTTTTTGCTTATCTCTTAATTCTACCAAAATGACACCACTGGTATTTGTTGAAATCCAATTTTTAAACTTCCTCAAAAACTCCAAGCTGGTTTTCAATCCGTAATTATCACGCACTCCTGCATCCATTAATTCAATAGGTGGATCTGTGGGCAAAGTTACCATCGGTAAGATATAAGGAAACGTAGCATTCATACGTAGAGCGCTTGTCATTTTGAGATTCAATGGATTGTTGTTTTCAAATAGTTTAGAAAACTCTATATTTTCCATAGAGTTATAGGTATTGGTATAATCTGACATACATTGATAAGACATATATCCAATCGGCTGTGGAGAAATAAGCATTCTTCGTCCGTCATTAACTACTGTGGGGGCAAGGATCATCATAGGTATTTCAGCATTAATCTCAGGTACTAAATAATCGTATAGTCTAGTTTCTGAGAAAGTACCGTCAAGGTTTTGTATTAACTTCTGTTCAAAAGAATACCCTCTGTCTTTAGTGTACGAATATGCACCATCTTTTATATGTTGGTATCTAAAAAGCAAGTCATTGACAGCTATACCAAACGTCAAAGGGTTCAACATATCTTGAGCGATATTGTCGGCATATTTATGATTCCATAATTGTAACTGATTTCCGTTTTTGTTTTGCAAAAACAATTCTCTATAATATGCAGCTCCTAACATTCCTCCTGATGCACCGGAAATCAACTGCGTTTGTTCAAAGAACTGATTATTGGTAACAGAGTCTATATGCTGAATCATCCGCATTGACCACATACTTGAGCGCAATCCTCCTCCACTAATATTTAATAAAATCAACTTTGGCTTATTCTGGTTGGTTAGTTTTTGGTTTTTAGTTTTCCAATTTTCTAAGATTTGCAATGTATGTTTAATAGACTTTTCATCATGTTTTTCATCCGAAGTCAGTTGTTGTAAGTCATCCCACTTGTACGAAACGTTCTTGCTATAATCCAAGCCGTATCCGTAGTTTTTAAATTTCATAACTGTAGTATAATTCGTTAGGAAATTGACACTTACAATAATCATGATAAGTACTGTAAGTGTCCAGCCTTTGAACCAAGAATAAAAAGAACTAAATATCAATAAAAACACTGTAAATAATAGTAGCATACTGGCTGCTGCAGGAATATTAACCCATTCTACATCTCTAAAAATGCCTAAAGAAAAGAATAATAAAACAAGACCAATTTCAAATATTGAAGCATTGATATGATGTTGGCTAAATACTTTTTGCAATAAATGTCTATCATAATGAGAAGTAGCTCTTGCCAATCGAATAGAAATAGGAGTGGCAATATAAGTTACTACTTTTCGTTTGCGTACTCTACTCATTCTAGTGTACCACTTGGTTTGTTTCATGAGCGTGGACTCTTTTACTTGCTTCAAAGGTAGCTTATCATAATAGGCTTCATCTTTACCCGATATTTTGAATATATTTTTGTTCAGAAACAAAAAATAAAGCATCGATAGCATAATAAAAAACCAAATAGTAATGGTAAATGCCGTTAGATTAAGCAATGCATCGGTTGGTGGTATCAATTCTTGAGTAGTTTGAAAATAATAAGATTTATAAATCAGAGTGACATAAAACCCTAGAGGTATGATAATGTTATTGTAACAAAATTTTAAGAACGGTCTTGTAAGCGTTGCCAAAAAGGGAAATTCATTGGCATGTAAAATATAGCTATATATATTAAATGCCATAAGGAAGCCCCCCAGTGCCATCCCTAAAATAGCAAATGAAAACACACCTATTTCTCCAAGGTATTCAGGGGCTAAAAATAATGAAGGCACTCCAAATTTATTTCCAAGACTTTGAGTTACATATAAAAAAAGTAGAAACCACAAAAACATCAACATATGATTTCTTTTGAGATGAAGCCATACTAATTGAATGGGAAAGAAGTAATAGATTCGTTCCCAACGTTTATTTTTTGATATTTTACTTTTATTTTTAGACAAACAGATAGAATAAGTTTCTAAGTTATCAATTTATAATAGAAAAAACGTTACTACTCAGCAGCGAAATTAACAAATCTATCTGATAAAAAAAATGAATAACTTGTTAGCCTCGCCCAAATATGCTTTTTCTTTGTCTTATCGAAGAAATGATAACCATACCAAAGCGCGAATACGATCAGTTACGAAG
>CAMZLL010000178.1 GCA_947311505.1 uncultured Cryomorphaceae bacterium | reverse complement strand
TAGAGTTGTCCTTTAGTTATTCAACAACAATAATAATAGGCAATTTTCCTGTAAATTTTCAATAAAAAAACAAGTAACCACATTCATATTCTAGGTTATACCCCAAGAAATTGTTAATTACTTATCCAATAAAAAGGAAACGGTACTTGAATAGTCCTTAATTTTGAATTATGAATACATTTCTGACAAATACAATAGCAACACTAATTTTGCTTTTCCCCATATATACTAATGCCCAAGTAGAAGGTCCTACCCTAAACGGCATGTTGAAATTTGAGAAAAAAACAACCTATTGGGCAAAAGACAGCGTGATACCCCGAAGTATTGGCTACTACAGAGCATCTGGAAGCTCTAGTGTAGGAGAAAAATTTGGCAAATGGAAATTCTTTTACAAAGATGGAAGCTTAGAAGAAATATCCAACTACTACGATGGTAAATTAAACGGTGCAGTACAGCAGTTTTACAGCAATGGAAACATCAAATTTAAAGGATATTTTTATCTAGGAGTTCCCAATAATAGTTTTGAAGTATATCACCCCAACGGCAAACTAGCAGAAGAAGGCAACTTCAATAGCATACCCGATTCTATAGCAGAGAACACTTTTAAATATTGGAATGTGATAGAGTTTTTACCAGCTAAAAAAGTAGGCAAATGGAAAAGCTACTATGAAAATGGCAAACCCAAATCAGTAACCGAATACAAAGATGGAGACACCTTAGAATACCTGATATCCTACTTTGATATTTCGGGCACAATGCAAGTAAATAACGGAAATGGAACAATTAAAGAAAACTATTATTCTAAAAAGCCTAAATTAATAACGACCTATAAGAATGGTTTGAAAGACGGTGTTCACAAATCTTGGAACGCTAACGGCACACTGAAAGAAGATGGAGCATATAAAAACGGACTTCCGAATGGCAAGTGGAGCTACTATTTCTTCGTGTCTGGAAAACTTCATCAAGAAATAGAATATATAAATGGAAAAAAACATGGAATCTTTGTAGATTATATGCCCAATGAATTAACAGCCATAAACGGAAGATATAAAGAAGGGAAGAAAGACAGTATTTGGTCTTATTATTTTGAAGATGGTCAATTGGATATGCAAGGTAATTTTGTAAACGACCTTCAAGAGGGACATTGGAAATATTGGTATCCAAATGGAAAAATATATTATGAAGGAGATTATAAATCTGGAAAGAAAAATGGGTATTGGGAATTTTACTACAACAACGAGCAACTCTGGAGAGATGGCGAATACAGAAACGACAAAAAAGACGGTGTATGGAATTTTTTCTACGAATCGGGCGTGCCTTTAATGACAGGAGCTTTTGACAAAGACCTAGAACATGGCGCTTGGGTATCTTATTATGAAAATGGACAAGAAAAAGATCGTGGCAGCTACAACAATGGCAAAATGACGGCAAGTTGGGAAGGTTGGTACCCCAACGGCAAGAAAAAGTATGAAGGAAATTACCTCAACGACATGCGAACGGGCAGTTGGAAATTTTATTCTGACAAAGGCAAACTTACTGATGATGGAAACTTTAAAATTTTAAAAACCAAAGATGAAGAATCGGTAGGCTACAATTTCACATTAGTAAAAGAGCAAAGCTACAAACACGGACCTTGGAAATCGTATAGTACAGTAGATTATAAACTGACCAGCTCAGGTACATACAACAGGGGGAGACAGACAGGCAAATGGAAGTATTACTATCCTGGAGGGAAAGTTATTGCTTATGAAAACACTTACAACTCTAAAGGAAAATTAGATGGTATTTCTAAATCGTATTCTCGAAGAGGTAAAATTATCTCTGAGATAGGATATAAAGACGGAAAAAAACATGGAGATGTAAAAACCTACGCTAAAAAAGGTAAACTCATTCAACATTTGGTATATAAAAACGGGGTAAAAACCAAAGACGTATTAAATAAGCAGTCGTATAAATACTCTAAAAAATAAGACCCCCATCTTGAACCTAATAGCCAATAAGAAGTATGAGACAACTCTGCGACTTGTATTAAACAAATAAATTTTATTACTTTAGTAGCATCAAAATAAACCTATGAAATTACTATTCGCGATAATTCTAACCCTCACAACAATCTCTATGAGTATAGCTCAACAAAGCTATTTGAAAGGAAAAGTAACAGATGCTCATAACCAAGAAGAGCTCATTGGTGCAAATATTCTGATTTTAGAAGGTGGTGGTGCAGCAGCAGATTTCAATGGAGATTATAAAATAGCTCTTGATCCGGGCACATATCATGTCGTATATAAATTTGTAGGATACACCACGGAAGAACGAGAAATTCTAATCAGAAAAGGAGAAGATTTGATTTTAGATATAGAATTAGCTGAAGGCAACCAATTAAATGATGTAGTGGTGTCTGCAAGTAAATTTGAGCAGAAACTAGGCGAAGTACCTGTATCTATGAACGTCATTAAATCGGACATGGTAAACAACAAAGCAGTAACCAACCCTTCTGCCATAATCGATCAAGTGCCAGGGGTGCAAATATTAGAAAATCAAGTAAGTATTAGAGGAGGCAGTGGATTTAGCTACGGTTCGGGAAGTAGAGTACTTTTAATGGTAGATGACCTTCCTATGCTTTCGGCAGATGTGGGCGATATCAAATGGAATTCACTCCCCATAGAAAACCTTGAGCAAATAGAAGTTATCAAAGGAGCTTCATCTGTGCTTTATGGCTCTAGTGCACTGAATGGGATTATCAACATCCGAACAGGCTACCCACGAAGCAAACCCAAAACAGTAATCAACATTTCAAATGGAATTTACCTAAGTCCTTCTGGGACTCAAAAGGGTGTAGCACTTGACGGAGGAGACAGCACTATACATAGAGGTGTTCAAAAATGGAACGAAAACACCAACCATTATATTTCTGGTAATTTTTATCATTCTAGAAAAGTAACCGAATACTTTGATATGGTAATAGGAGGAAACTTCCTAACAGATGATGGTTATCGAGCTGGAGCAGATGAGCATCGTGCAAGAATCAACACGAACCTTAGATGGCGTTCTAAAAAAATAGATGGATTGAGCTATGGTATAAATGGTAATCATAACAATAACAAACAAAATCTATTCTTTCTTTGGCAAAATGCCGACAGCGTTTTTTACCCACAAGGACTATTAGACACAGCCACTACTACTCTTTCGCAAACGAGAACCTACCGAACCAACATTGACCCTTTTGTCTCTTATTATGATTCGTCTGGAAACAAGCATAGCTTACGTACGAGATACTACAACACGGTCAACAAAAACAACAAAAATCAAGAATCTACTGCGAATCTATTTTATGCCGAATATCAATTTCAAAAACATTGGAAAAAGGATTTAACAGGAACTTTTGGTTTGATGAACAACTACTCTACTATAGTAGCAGAATTATACGGGAACCATACTGCCAACAACTCTGCCGCATTTATGCAGCTGAACAAAAAATACAAAAAATTTACCGTAACAGGAGGTGCTAGATTAGAAACCTTCAGAATGGACACCGTGAAAATGGTGGTTAAATCCAAACTCTTAAAAACCCAACTTCCGTTTAAACCTGTTTTCAGGTTTGGAACAACCTACGAATTGACAAAAGTAACGTTTCTTAGAGGATCGTATGGTGAGGGATTTAGATTTCCGAGTATAGCTGAGAAATTTATAAAAACTCAAGTAGGAGGATTAAACATTTTTCCCAACCCTTCTGTAGGACCAGAAACAGGATGGAGTGCCGAACTGGGAATAAAACAAGGATTCAAGATTGGAAAATTCATAGGTTTTATAGACTTAGCAGGTTTCTATACGGGTTACGAAAACATGATGGAATTTACCTTTGGAACCTATCATGACAATGGCACGCCTTGGGTTTACGACCCAAACGCAACAGACAACCCCGGTTTATCAAGTTTTGGTGCACAATCTAAAAACGTAGAAAATGCAACTATAAAAGGTGGAGAAATATCCGTTATGGGACAAGGGAAAATAAAAGAAATAAATATCTCTATCTTGGCAGGATACACTTACATCGACCCCCAACGAGATGCCAATGCTGACTCCTTATACATTCGTACTTTTAGTGACTCTACCAGTACTTTGAAATACCGCTCTAAACATTTAGCCAAATTGGATTTGCAGTTGGAATATAAAAAGGTGTCATTTGGAGTAAGTTCAAGATACAATAGCTTTAGAGAAAATATTGATCAAACATTCGTAGATCCTTTTTTAGGTAACATTTTTCTTCCAGGCTACGGAGATTACAGAAATGCAAGAAGAACTGGAGATATAATATTTGATGCTAGAATGGGAATTCAAATTTCTAAAACAGCAAAAGTAGCCGTTTTATTAAACAACGCTCTCAACAGAGAATATTCTTCCAGACCTGGTAACGTAATGCCTTACAGAACGTTAATATTTCAATACTCATTAACATTCTAGCTAAAATCTTTTTCTTTTTTAAAATCAGGAACGTTTTGAAACAAGAAAAAACAATAAAAGAAAGACACTATGGAAACACCCGCCTGTGTATCCATAGTATCGTCAGACAAGAAGCTAGTAAAAAGTATAAGTACAGAAACCAAGGCTAATATATTTAACTGGAGTTTGAACAATGGATACAAAAACCCAAATGCAATGAGCAAAGTCCCTACTAAACCAAAACACACTAGAAAAGACACAAACTGATTGTGCGCTCTCAATCTATTCTCAATCAAAAGAGGTGAATCGGTTTTTTGATAATAAGAATCGTACATTACTTTCTCATCTCCTGTTCCTATACCAAAGACGTAATTCTGCTTAAAAATAGCTAATCCTGCCTTTACAAAAAGAAACCGCTGAACAACTGAATGCCCATTAGGATTGTGCCCCATCTGATAATTAATCAACTCATAAGCGATTGTTTCCACCCTAGCAGTTAAACCTATCTTAGGTGGAACAACAGTAGGAATACCTTCGTTAATATTTCGAATATCTTGTGTGTTTAACTGTGCAACGCCCAAGGAATCCTTTCGCAATCCTTTTGAGGTTAAATACCGGTAAAGAGTACTATAAATCGGTTGTCCTTTTAAATCCAATGAATCAAATTTAAGATCACTGATTCGATTCCACGCTCTTTTCGTTTCATTTGGAGCTACATAAAGCCAGATATAATTCCCATTTTCTAACCAAGATCCATGTACGTCATTTTGATAAAACTCCCCTCCTGCTGAATATTTATCGAGATTTGTCAAATCATTTTTATCAGTTACTGTTGTTAAATTGCTATGTATGATTTTTACATAAAAGAAGCTGGCAATAATAAAGAAAACGATTGATATAGCTAGTCCCAATTTTAGCCACTTATATTTATAAACTGAGGATAAATAAATAGCAAACACGAATGCAACTAAAAACAGAACAACATACCCAGTACCCGACTCTAATAAACGCAAATACCATAGAATAGTAAGAATAAAAAAGACAAGTAAAAACCTTCGCTTATCTTTTAAGTAGAGTATCAACCATGCCGCTATAAAAATAGACACCCCCAAGAGGACACTCAATCGAATATGAGAAATAAAGATGGAGAGTTCTCTACTACTTTCTATGGGTACACCAGTATAATAAATCCAAAATCCAACTAATGAATTAATGAATACACCGATTAGAAAACTAGCCATAATTAAAAGCCATTGTTTTTTTGAAAAAACAGATATAGATCCTAAAACGATGGGAAAACAGAGTAACGGCAGCTTTAATTCAACATCTCTTAGCCCTGTAGCACTATCTGATGTATTAAGCAACCAAATAACATGCACAACATAAACCAACAAAAAAGCAATTGGAGCAAATTTAAGTTCTTTAACACGCTTCCATTTAGATGCAAAATTTCGTTCAACTAACCAAATAGCTGCAACTGCAATAGATGACACACTCATAAAGAACTCCCCCATCGACAAACCAAATGCCAACACGGAAAAGAAAAAAACATACAAATATTGATAAGGGAGCTGGTCTATTTTCTCAACTATTTTACCCATTTTGGTATTGTTTATTTTCCAGACAAAATCTTAGAATATCTTGCTGAATCATTTAACACTTTTAAAGCCTCTTCAATATCTTTATCTGCTTCTAAAACATGAATTATCCTACCTTCAGAATAGTAATAACGAGATACGATTTCATTTTCCAAGATTTGCTTAATTTCTTTTTTATATCGAATCAAATCTTTACTCAGGCTCGGTGTCAGTTTCGCCAGCAATGCATCAAACTCGCCCTGTGCATCTTCTAGATATTTTTCTTCTTTAGCCACCTCTTTCAAGTCCTCTAATTGTTGTTTGGAAAGAGTCGTATAATCAATTTTTTTGCTAATGATGTACTCAGAAAACTCTTTATATTCTTGATCGGTCAAATGAAAATCTTCGGCATTAGCAATAGTCTTATTTTTAGATGCATAAGCTGTGGCATAATTAAATATATGATATTCACCGACCAACTTAGTGGACAATGAACTAAAGTACTCTGCCTTAACTTCTATATCAGGGTCAACTCCTCGCCCATCTTTTACTTCTCGTCCATTAACAGTCTTAAACGTTGCTATTAAGCTATCTGGAACTTCCGTAACTTTTCCGTTTTCATCCCTATTCGAGTAATCTAGTTTCTGAATACATCTACCACTTGGAGTATAATATTTGGCTACGGTCAATTTCACTAAACTTCCAAATTCGATTTCTTTGGTTTGTTGCACCAAACCTTTCCCGTAGCTACGTTCACCAATTATAACAGCCCTATCTAAATCTTGTAATGCTCCAGAAACAATTTCGCTAGCAGAAGCAGAATGATCGTTTACTAGAACTACTACTGGCATATCCAAATCAAATGGGGCATTCCTTGTTTTATAATCTCGGTTCATATTTTCGATACGCCCCTTTGTAAAAACTACCAACTGATCTCGGGGAACAAAGAAATTGACGATATTTACCGCTTCACTAAGCAAGCCCCCTCCATTGCCTCTAAGATCAAAAACGACCTGCTGCATTGCGCTAGAATCTTTTAGATTTCTAAGGGCATTTCCCACTTCTTGACTGGCAGTTTTTGTAAAAGAATTCAACTTTACGTAACCTGTTTTATCATCTAGCATACCAAAATAAGGCACGTCTGGTATTTTTATTTCTTCACGTTCAAAAGTAACATTCTTGATAGCACCCTGTCTTAAAAATTTAATGGATAGTTCTGAACCCGCTCCACCCTTGAGAAAAACACTCATTTCCTTAGCTGTTTTTCCGATCACGTTTTCGCCATCTACCTCCAGTAATACATCACCAGCTTTTAAGCCAGCTTTATCTGCTGGAGAATTTTTATAAGGTTCAGAAATAAGGATAGAATCTCCATGCGCCTGTATCATAGATCCTATACCTCCATATTGACCAGTAGTCATATATCTATAGTCCTCAATTCTACTCTCGGGAATATAAACAGTATAGGGATCGAGCGATGATAACATAGCATCGATACCTTTTTTCATTAACTCTCCGGGCTGAGGCTCATCTACATAGTATGTATTAAGTTTATCATAAACACCAGAAAGTATTCTAATATTTTTACTTATTTCAAAAAGATCTTTATCTGTTTCGTTTATTGGTCGGGTGGACATAAAAACCCCAGCCAAAAAAGTTGTTACGATGCTTATGGTAACAATACTTGCTAATCGTTTATTAATTGCAATCATTTTAATCGTCTTTTGATAGGTTTTTGAGCAATCGCACAAGCACCTTATTAATCTTTTTGTTTATATACTCGAAATCGGGTATTTCATTACCTATAAAGATAATAGACAGCCCGAGTTGTGCATTTGATTCTTTAATAAACGAATTTAAGGTATTATTATTACATCGATAGACTTCTCTTATTAATCTTTTAATCTTATTTCTATGAACTGCTTTTTTCACACCTCTTTTAGAGCAACCAATTAAGACTTTTATAGGTGTAGTGTCTTCCATATTGGAAGATAAAAAAGTATAATTGACTCGAATGGGGTATTCAATAAAGCGAGTATTTGATGAAAACACTTCTTTTATTTGGTTGTCGTGTTTTAATCTTTCTATTTTTTTTAATGTATTTGCCATAAAAAGAAAACAAGATTAAATAAAGAAGTATATAAAAGAACCTGGTCTATTTAGATTCTTTTATGAAGTTTTCAATGGCCATAGTCATAGACGGAGCACCAGGCTGAGGTGCAGCTATATTCACTTTAAGCCCAGCATCCTCAGCAGCTTTAGCGGTAGTTTTACCAAATGCTGCTATTTTTGTTCCATTTTGTACAAATTTGGGAAAATTCTTAAACAAGGATTCTATACCAGATGGGCTATAAAATACAAGTATATCATATTTGACATCAGTAAGATCAGATAGGTCGCTACAAACTGTTTTGTACATCGTAGCATTTACATAATTGATACCTTCTTTGTCAAGTAACGCTGGTATTGTTTTATTCTGAATATCAGAACAAGGCATTACATATTTTTCTTTTTTGTGTTTTTTCAATACATCTATCAATTCAGCAAAACGAAGTTTACCATGAAAAATCTTTCTTTTTCTATAAACTACATAATTTTGTAAATAAACAGCAACAGCTTCTGAAACGCAAAAATATTTCATATCGTCAGGTACAGTGAAACGTGTTTCTTTTGCTAATCTAAAATAATGATCAATAGCATTTCTAGACGTAAGTATTACTGCAGTAAAATCTGACAATTGAACTCTGTTTTTTCTAAACTCCTGAACATCAACCCCTTCAACATGGATAAATGGTCTGAAGTCTACTTTTACTTTTGTATTTTCTGCTAAACGTGAAAAAGGATTCTTATCCTTTGCCGGTTCAGGTTGTGAAACAAGTATCGTTTTTATAGCCACAATTCTTAATTTAAATTTGTACTTTTCTGTCTAACACTCGATTTTATCCTACCAATAAGCCTATTAAAATGACTAAAGGCAAAATTTCGAGAGTGCAAAAGTACAAAAATAAATAATACCTCGGCATTTTAATTTGAAAACCTTGCTTAACCTCTTGAAAAACACGAACTAAATATGTTCCGAGCAATAGAAAAGAGACCAATGCTAGTATTGAATTATTAATTACAGTAAACAAAACCTCCGTAGATTCATCTATTCTATAGTTTAAAAAGAACATAAAAGGCAACAACAAAAGTCCCGATGCCATTATAAAAAAATTAAAATACCTAAACGCCTCCTTCATAACTTCTTTTTGACCTGAGAAATACCCTAGCAAAAGGCTAATGATTTTTTTCAACCAATAATAACCAAACATCAAAACAAATACAATTAGAAAAATTTCAACAAGATTAAATCCTTTAATGGACATATCTGTATAACGGTAAATAACATAAGTTAAAAAAGTACCAATTACAACACCTCCATTTAAGACCAATAAAGACAAAAAACCTCCTCTCGACAAATTGCCCTCATGTTTTGAACGCTTAAATGCACGAGAATCGACCAATCCTTTAATGACTACAAACATCTTCTTGCGATCTCTATATCGCAAATAGACAAGAAGACTCAGCCCAACTATCATAGGTACTAATAAAATAAATAGATGTTCGTAGTTTCTCATTGTTTTATGCAATAAAGTCAAAAATAAATAAAATTAGCTTTCAACAAACAAATAATCGAATGACTTTCAAACATTACAAAAACCAAATGCACTCACCACGAAAACACCTCCCTATATAGGGGCTCGGCATATTCTACAAGCATAGCACCTCACCAACAACTAGATCAGTTCACTCATAGGTTCAAACTACAGTAGAATTGTTTATTAAAATATAGAATTTTGCATCGTTCATAATAACACAACTTTGTATCTTTGAAAACTCAATGCCTAAATCAAAACACATATCTGAGCTTTTAAAAGTACTTCCTAAAACACCTGGTGTATATCAATTCTATGATGCCAATGAAAAAATAATATATGTTGGAAAAGCGATTAACCTAAAAAATAGAGTTGCCTCTTATTTTAATAACGGAGCGCAACATAACGGGAAAACAAAAATACTCGTCAAACAAATCACTGACTTTAAAACCATTAAAGTCAAAACAGAGATGGATGCTCTACTCCTCGAAAACAGTCTCATAAAAGAACTACAACCTAAATATAACATTCAATTAAAAGACGACAAGACCTACCCTTGGATTTTGATAAAAAACGAACCCTTTCCTAGGATATTTTACACTAGAAATGTCAGAAAAGATGGCAGCAAATATTTTGGTCCATTTCACAATGTAAAAATGATTAAAACATTACTGGAACTATTTAAAAAGACTTTTGACATAAGGCATTGCTCACACAAACTCACTCCCAAAAACATAGGTTCTGATGAATTTGCTACCAACGTAGAATACTATATCGGCAACTGCAAAGGTTGTTGCCAAGGAAAAGTATCAAAAGACGAATATGATTTAAGACTTAAAAATGTTGAAAAAATACTTAAAGGAGATACTAAATCTGTGATTCAACAATTGCGCACAAAAATGCAAATCTACGCTACTCAATTTGAGTATGAAAAAGCTCAAGAGCTAAAGGAAAAAATATCTTTAATAGAAAAATACCAAGCCAAATCTACCGTAGTGAGCACTTCATTACATAACCTGGATGTATTCACAATAGTATCGGACGACAACAATGCCTACATCAACTTTATAAAAGTAATGAGTGGAGCTATCATCCAAAGCCACACGCTTGAAATCAAAAAAAAGATGGATGAACCCGACTCTTTTATACTCGCATTTGCCATACTAGAACTTAGAGAACGGTTTCCGAGCAAATCAAAAGAAATATTAGTTCCACAAAAAATAGACTTAGAGTTAGCAAACATCCGCTTCCTCGTTCCTATCAAAGGAGACAAAAAAAACCTACTCGACCTATCGCATAGGAATGCAATGTACTACAAGGTAGAAAAATACAAGCATATAAAAAACACCGATCCAGACAAACACGTGAACCGGATAATGGAAAACATGCGGAAAGATTTAAGAATGACTGAGCAACCCAGACATATAGAATGTTTTGACAACTCTAATTTTCATGGAACAAATGCAGTGGCTGCTTGTGTGGTATTCAAAAACGGCAAACCATCAAAAAAAGACTACCGTAACTTCAACATAAAAACAGTGGTCGGGTCAGATGATTTTGCTAGTATGGAAGAGGTCGTACTCAGAAGATACAAGCGCTTGATTGCAGAAAAACAACCTCTCCCTCAACTCATAATCATAGATGGCGGAAAGGGTCAACTTAGTAGCGCTGTAAAAAGCCTAAAAACCTTAAAACTTTATGGAAAAATAGCTATTATAGGCATTGCAAAAAGATTAGAAGAAATATATTTTCCAGGAGATACCGTCCCGATCTACCTAGACAAAAGGAGTGAATCTCTTAAGATTATCCAAAACGCAAGAAATGAAGCACACCGCTTTGGCATAACACACCACAGAAACAAGCGAAGCAAAAACTTTATCAAATCTGAACTACTTGGAATAAAGGGAATTGGAGACAAAACACAACTTCAATTAATTAAAGACTTTAAGTCGGTATCAAAAATAAAAGAAGCCAAATTTGAAGACTGGGTAAGCTCTATTGGACTATCAAAGGCAAGCATCCTCAGAGACGCCTGGCAAAAGGGATAGAACAATAAAACGTTCATAATTAAAATTAAAATTCAAACAGCTAAACAAACTTTGTTTTTCCCTTTACATTTACCACATCTACATACAAAAAGGCACCGCCCGAATTCTTCGTGACGATACCCATCTTAACGGTGTGTTTATTTATTTAATTCATTATATATCGTATAGGCAATGTAAAATATACTCTAACTTTTTTCCCCATATTTTCTCCTGGAGTCCATTTTGGCATTTTCTTTACTACTCTTTTAGATTCTTTATCAATATATTTATCTACTCCTTTTAGGATAACAATATCACTAATAGAGCCATCTTTTTCTACAGTAAACCTTACATATGCAGTACCTTCTGTACCGTGATCTCTAGATATTGCAGGATACTGCACTTCATTCCCTAAAAAAGCATACATAGCATCCAATCCGCCAAGGAAAACAGGCATTTTTTGCGGCATCAACGTTACAGGCTCAATAACTACAACATCTCCACTACCATCATCAGGATCATCACCGTAATCCACATCTTTTAATTCATCCCAATCGACATGGCTATCTACAGGCTCATCTTCTACAGGCTCTGGAACATCAATCACAATAGGATCTTTGGTTACCTCTACAAATTCTTTATTTGAAACAAGCGGTTTTACTATTTTAGGCTGTGGCTTAATTACTTCTATTTGTGCAAAAGTAAATACATCTTCAATAGCGTCTTCACTAGCATTTGAATATAAATCTCTACTCACATCGAAACTTCTTAATTCGAAAGACATTAACGTTAGTGACGTGGCACACACCAAGCCCAACATTAAATAGGAGACTTTCTTTTTGTTGATATTTGCTTTTTCTGTTTTTTTCGCATCCATAATTTCTGATTTTTTAAATTTTAATGAGGACTATTCCTTTCAAACTTTTTACTAATGTACAGCAGTTATCCGTTGAAAATAATTAAATAATCCCTTAGGGCAACCTGAGTGTAGAAACGGTTGATTGAACTAAATAAACGGAAATAGACATGTAAACAGAGCCTCAATCACCTGTTTCTCATAATAAAACAAGCAATAATTCTAACTATACAATAGTTTCAGTTACACTCATAATATTAATACCTTTGCATTCTAAACTAAACCAATGACCAAAGCTGAAAAAGTTCAATACGTAATAGATGAGTTGGAAAATCTATATCCAGAAACCCCTATCCCACTAGACCATACGAATGAATACACCTTATTAGTTGCGGTATTGCTTTCTGCACAATGCACAGATGTACGAGTTAACAAAGTAACTCCATCTCTTTTTGCATTAGCCAACAACCCATTTGATATGATAAAGCTAACCACTGAAGAAATCAAAACCATTATTAGACCTTGTGGGTTGTCTCCTAGAAAATCAAAAGCCATTTACGATTTATCTCATATACTAATAGAAAAGTACAATGGCGAAGTCCCTGCTGATATAGATTTATTAGAAGAACTACCAGGTGTAGGACACAAAACAGCTTCTGTAGTGATGTCGCAAGCTTTTGAAGTCCCCGCTTTCCCAGTGGACACACACATCCATAGATTGATGTATCGTTGGAATCTTACCAATGGTAAAAACGTAACGCAAACCGAGAAAGATGCCAAGAGATTATTTCCAAAAGAGCTTTGGAATAAAATCCATTTACAAATCATATTTTACGGTAGAGAATATTCTCCCGCTAGAAGCCCCAGAAAGTCAATTGATTATATAACGATGAAAATAGGCAGGCAAACCGTAATCGAAGAAATGAAAGATTAATTATACCATTAACCAATATAAAACATCTTTTCCTTTATGAAGCTATACAGCCTACTACATCTCCTACTTCTATAATGGAATTCACATACAATCAATCACTATTTAAACAACACTGACTAAGGTATTATCTCATCATAAAATAGTCAACAAACTCAACAATACAATCGTGGGAATTACAATCAATAAATTTGATATTGCTAAATATTTCAAAACGTTCTTTCACCTCTGGCAACCTGTCTGCTGCTCCAACAAACAGAACAGAAATCAAACCTCCATTTTCTGCAAATGACACCAATTGTTTCTCTACCAAACTCCAACTAATAGAGCCATCCGTAATAATCACAACATGGTTGTTAAATCCAATATTCTCTTTTCCAGAAAACAACAAATTAGCATCGCTTATCGGATACTTTTCTGCTTTTTTAGACAACCTAGGCTTTCGAAGTTTTCTTAAAACTCGTTTCTTATTATCAAGAATAACAGGCAGCAAGTAAACCTCCTTATTTTTAGTCAAATCCACAGCGCATATTCCATCGTTAATTCGCATAACCTCTGTCATTTCATAAAGTGCTTTTTTTGCATTAATAAAATTTGCTCTAATATCATCGTTTTCTTTTGGAATTGCACCGAAAAATATTTGAACTTGATTTCTATTCACTCCATATATTCTCGCATCCATAGCTAAAGAATCTTCAAGTTCTCGTAGCAAAACATTATCAAAGATATATTCGGCAAATAAAGAATCTTTATAGTAAATATGCTTATCATAGCAATAATGTCCACGAGGTCCACATTCATCTTTTTTTAACGGATAAAAATGTTGATTTTTGACCATTACATCTGCCCCAAGATCAAAATAACCAAAAACTAAAAACCGCTCACCTCCCTCACTTCTCAAGTTTACTTTTACATGCTGAAATCCATCATACAATGCCAATTTCCCTAGATCTATTAACTCACTAGGATTCTCCAACCAAACATCGTCCATTATATCGTTAGGAATAGAATCAAGTAAATAAACACCAATGTGCGAACAACCATAACTAGAGCCATTGGTCAAACTTGCCATCATTTCAAATTGATACACACTACCTTTGTGAAGCGTATCTTTCAAAACATTAACAACATAACTTCCTATCTCGAAGGTTGAATGCATTTGAGAACTCGGCACATCTTCAAAATGACGTATTACATCGGGACCATTTTCATCTTTTTCTATATTCCAATTCTTCTCGTAAATATGACGTTCGTTTGATTTCAAAACCTTCATACGCAACGCCCCATTTCCTATATATGTGAAATTCTGTTTCAATTCGGACTGTCGATCATTGCTATCATTTCTAATAACTATACTCATATTTTCATTTAAAGAATGCCAGTATGGAGCTAGAAATTGCAACGCTACACTATTGTTGCTATAATATATCTTTTTATTTTCAAACATTTCAAAACCTCCATTTACAATCAGGTTAGAACCTCCAAATATTCTTTCGTGGTGATTATCTCTCGCAACCTGAACTAACACCCCCCTCATTAAAACCAAGCTCAGTTATCGAAAATTCATCCAAAAAATAGGTGCTGTTAAAATTTATTTGTGAAGGCAATTTATCAACCATTACGTTTCCAGTATTCATTAGATCTTTTGTAGAAAACCGCTGCCCTATTGCTCCTATAGAAACAAATCGCTCCACTCCTTTAGCTGTATATTCTAAAATAACCTCTACCCATCCATTTTTATAAAACAATCCGACCAATGAAGTTGAAACCACTCCAATTTTCCATCCATGAGATTTAAAGTTAACAGAATCTGAAATAGGCTGTGCTGTAAAACAAATTTGCAAATCTTTGAGGTTAGCAAGAGAAGAGGCACTCTTGTGAATTCTGTATTTTATTTGATACTTATAATTTGGCTTTAATATACTTGACAGTTTGGTTGTGATATAATTATCTCGAACACCACTTGACGAAACCCTAAAATTCATTTTCAAATACCCATCTCCACCGTAAGGCTTGACATCAGGCTTCAACACTAATGGAGAAGGATTTACAGATGCTATTTTAAAATTATCTCCATTTTGATTATTAAAATTCCAATCATTCAAAACCGTATATTCCGCACCATTATGAGTTGAAACTGCATTATTTAAATCATCAAAACCTTCAGCAATAAATAGTTGCTGACCAATGCTAAAATCAAGTGAAAAAACACTTCCTATAAAGCAGAAAATAAAAACTACAAAATGTCTTTTCATAAGATTTCAAATCTAATAGCATTAATCAAAATAAAATAATCCAAAAATCATTTTGTTTTCAGGATTTTGCGTTAAAAAAACTCGTAATACCAGCGAATTTTCCTGCGCTTTTTTCCTTAAACTCATATAAACAATTCTATTTTGTTTTGGACTATTTTACCCCCTTTAAAAGCACAACAAAACCAATGCCATAATGTCATTAAACTTTAAAAGGAATGATTTATGACTTTAGAGGCACAATTATACGTAAATATATTTGTATTTTCGCATTCAAAATACGACAAATCGCCTACATTTGTAGGTTTTAAAATAAGATTAAAAATGTTAAAAGGAATTTTAAATAAAATATTTGGCGACAAGGGTCAAAAAGACATGAAGGAATTAGAACCTTATGTCGGAAAGATTAACGAACAATACGCCAAATTGACAAACATAAGCAATGAGGAGCTACGTCAAAAAACAGTTGACTTCAAGAACTTCATTAAAGAAGGCACAGCTTCAATTGACAATGAAATCGCTGAACTGATCAAAACCACAAACGACCCTTCAATACACATTACTCAAAAAGAGTCGATATTTGAGAAAATTGACAAAAAGAAAAAGGATTTAGACCAAAAGATAGAAGATCTATTGATGGAATTGCTCCCTGAAGCTTTTGCAGTTATAAAAGAAACCGCACGTAGGTTTACAGAAAATGATGAACTCGTAGTTACCGCTAACGCATCTGATGAAAAATTCGCAGAGATACAAGATCACGTTGAAATCATAGATGGAAAAGCCATTTGGCAAACCACTTGGGACGCTGCGGGAACAGAAGTAAGCTGGAACATGATACATTATGATGTACAGCTAATTGGAGGCGTGGCATTACACCAAGGAAAAGTAGCAGAGATGCAAACTGGTGAGGGAAAAACCTTAGTAGCAACACTGCCCGTGTACTTAAACGCTCTTGCAGGTAAAGGCGTACACATGATTACCGTAAATGATTATCTTGCAAAAAGAGATAGCGAATGGATGGGGCCTTTATACGAATTTCACGGCCTTACAGTTGATTGCCTTGACAAACACGAACCTAACTCTAAAGGCAGAAAAGCGGCTTACGAAGCGGATGTTACTTTCGGTACAAACAATGGTTTTGGATTTGACTATTTAAGAGACAACATGGTTAGTAATCCAGACAGAATAGTACAACAGAAACATCACTATTGCATCATAGATGAGGTCGATTCTGTGTTGATTGATGATGCAAGAACTCCTTTGATTATTTCTGGACCAACCTCAAAAACAGGCGAACAAGAATATGTAGGCTTAAAGCCGAAGGTAGAAAAACTAGTAAGTGCTCAAAGAAAAATAACCACATCATTCTTAGCTGAAGCAAAGCAAAAATTAGCAGCCGCAGAAAAAGAAGGAACGGATAAAAAAGAAGTTAAAAAACTTCTTGAAGAAGGTGGTCTTTCGTTGTTTAGAGCATTTAGAGGAATGCCTAAAAATAAAGCAGTAGTAAAATACTTGAGCGAGCCAGGCATCAAAACACACATGCAAAAAGTAGAAAACTTCTACATGCAAGACAACAGTAAAGAGATGCCAAAAGCAGATGAACCGCTTTTCTTTACGATTGACGAAAAAAGCAATTCAATTGATCTTACAGAAAAAGGAATTGATTTAATTTCTGGCTCTGAAGATCCTTCGTTTTATATATTACCAGATATTGCCGAGATTCTATCTCAGATAGACAATACGGGGAAATCTGCTGAAGAAATAGCGCAAACAAAAGACGCTTTGATGACCGATTACGCAGCTAAAGCTGAACGGATTCACTCCATCAATCAACTACTAAAAGCCTACACACTTTTTGAAAAAGATGTAGAATATGTCGTAATGGACAATAAGGTGAAAATTGTAGATGAGCAAACAGGTCGTATCATGGACGGAAGACGCTACTCAGATGGACTTCACCAAGCGATAGAAGCAAAAGAAAATGCTAAAGTAGAAGACGCTACTCAGACCTACGCAACGATTACTTTGCAAAACTTTTTCAGAATGTACCACAAACTTTCAGGAATGACAGGTACAGCAGAAACAGAAGCAAAAGAACTTTGGGACATCTATAAATTAGATGTTGTCATTGTTCCTACAAATAGACCTATTCAACGAAAAGATGACCAGGATTTAATCTACAAAACCGCTCGTGAAAAATACAACGGCATTGTAGAAGAAGTAGAAAAACTTCGCAACTCTGGAAGACCCGTATTAGTAGGTACTACTTCGGTAGAAATTTCAGAGCTATTGAGCAGAATATTAAATACCAAAAAGATTCCTCACCAAGTACTGAACGCAAAGCTGCACCAATCAGAAGCAGAAGTTGTAGCTCTAGCTGGTAAAGCAGGTACTGTAACCATTGCCACCAATATGGCAGGTAGGGGAACAGATATCAAACTAGGCGAAGGCGTGAAAGAAGCTGGCGGACTTGCAATTGTAGGTACAGAAAGACATGATTCTAGACGAGTAGATAGACAACTTAGGGGTAGATCGGGACGTCAAGGAGATCCAGGTTCTTCTATTTTCTTTGTATCATTAGAAGATAATTTGATGCGACTATTTGGCTCTGAACGAATAGCAAAAATGATGGACAGAATGGGACACGTAGAAGGCGATGTGATTCAACATTCTATGATTACCAAATCTATTGAAAAAGCACAACGTAAAGTAGAGGAAAACAACTTCGGCATCCGTAAACGTTTATTAGAATATGACGATGTAATGAATGCGCAACGTTCAGCAATTTATGCCAAACGTAAGAATGCTTTATTCGGAGACAAGTTAGATTTAGATATTGACAACATGTTTTACGAAACAGCACAAATGATTGTTGACAACCATCTAGAATCTAGCGACTATTCGGACTACAACTTTGATATGATTGTGAACCTAGGTATCGAATCTCCAGTTTCTGAAAAAGAATTTTACGAAGCTAAACCCGATGAACTCGTAGAACAAATCTATCAAAAAGCCACCAAACATTACCAAAAGAAAAAAGAACTTATCAGAGCTCAAATCTATGGTTTTGTAGAAAATATAATGACCCAACACCCCGATGCTTCTGGCCCAATTCAGATTCCATTTACAGATGGAAAAAGAGCTGTAAAAATAACTACAGACATCAGAGAAGCATACGAATCTAAGGGAAATAAATTCATAAAAGAATTAGAGAAAGGAATTATCCTTGCTTTAATAGATAACGAATGGAAAACACACCTTTTGGAAATGGACGACTTAAAACAGTCGGTGCATCACGCACAACACGAACAGAAAGATCCATTATTGGTATTTAAACTAGAAGGGTACAACTTATTTAGAAGTATGCTTGACGCAATGAACAAAGATATTCTTTCGTTCTTGACCAAAGTACAGATTCCACAAGAAGATCCTGGCACTAGACAACAAGCTCCACAAAATGAAATAGCACCACAAGACAACAGTCAAGTAAGCGCAAGTAGAGAAGAGGTAAGTAATGCTACACGTCAAAACGAAAAAGCAGCTGCAACTTCGCAAGGAACAGTTGTAAAGAAAAAACCAGTAATATCTTCAAAAAAATACGGAAGAAACGACAAAGTAAAAGTTTTGAACCTACGAAGTGGTGAAACCAAAGAAATGAAATACAAACAAGCTGAATCTCTAATTATTTCTGGAGCTTTTCAGATTGTAGATAACGACTAATCAATTTTTACTAAATACATATTTCTAGCCTCATTTTTTTTTCTAAAATTTGAGGCTTTTTTCTCTTTAGAAAAGAAGGCTACTGCAACACAATCGAAATAAAAAAGAAAAAAGCAAAAATTGAAAAGATAAATGATTTGAATATATCTTAGCATCGCACTAACAGAATCAAAAAAAATGGGAGAACTTCACGAAACCAAAAACACAATAGAGAAAGCAATATTAATAGGACTCATTACACAAGGACAATCCGAGGAATTAAGTGAAGAATACCTAGACGAATTAGAATTTTTGGCAAAAACATCTGGTGCAGAAACCTTAAAACGCTTTACACAAAAACTAACCACTCCGCATGTAGCAACATTCGTAGGCAAGGGTAAGCTTGAAGAAATCAGAACATACGTCAAAGAAAAAGAAGTTGATATTGCAATATTTGACGATGAGCTAACTCCTACGCAAATACGAAATATAGAAAAAGCATTTGAAATAAAAGTACTTGATCGGAGTAGTTTGATTTTGGACATTTTTGCAAGCAGAGCCCAATCTGCAGATGCAAAAACACAAGTAGAACTTGCTCAATACGAATACCTACTTCCAAGACTTTCAGGTATGTGGACTCACCTAGAGCGGCAGAAAGGAGGAATTGGAATGAGAGGACCTGGTGAAACACAGATAGAATCCGATAGAAGAATAATTAAAGACAAGATAACCAAACTAAAAGCACGTCTTGTAAAAATAGACAAACAAAAATCTGCACAAAGAGGAAACAGAGGAAAGATGGTAAGAGTAGCGTTGGTCGGCTACACCAATGTTGGGAAATCAACCCTAATGAATTTACTTAGTAAATCTAAAGTTTTTGCAGAGAACAAACTATTTGCCACATTGGACACAACAGTTCGTAAAGTAGTAATCAATAACATACCTTTTTTGATGTCAGACACTGTTGGGTTCATTAGAAAATTACCACATCAATTAGTAGAATCTTTTAAATCTACACTAGACGAAGTTAGAGAAGCGGATTTACTATTACATATTATAGACATATCACATCCTACTTTTGAAGATCAGCTCAACACAGTAAACGAAACCTTAGCTGACATCAAAGCTATTGACAAAACAACGATAATCATATTTAACAAAACTGATGCATACTTGTCTAGCGGTGGATTTGAAGATGGAATATACTCAAAGCCAGGAATAGATGACCTAAAAAAAACTTGGATTGCAAAGATGAATAACAAAGCGATATTTATAAGCGCCACAGAAAAAGACAATATAGTCAACCTGAAAAAATTAATATACAATGAGGTTAAAAAAATCCACATGACAAGGTTTCCATACAATGACTTCCTCTACACAGAATATGATGAAGATAGCTTCAGTTAGGTTTTCAATATTGAAAGTTTTCGGAACAAATTAACACCTAAGATTTCAGTAGTATTTGGGAAATAAAACTACATTTGCACACACACACATACGCTTACTTTTTATTCATTTTATGCAAGAAAAAATTCTAATAATTGGTGCTACAGGTCAAATTGGCACGGAGCTATTTGTCACTCTTCAAAAGAAATTTGGCACAGACAACGTCATAGGCTCAGACATTAGAACACCTAACAACCCTGTATTTGAAACAGGAATATTCGAAACCTTAGATATTCTTGACACCGAAAAATTGGACGAAATAGTAACCAAATATCAAATTACACAAGTATATTTATTGGCAGCATTGTTATCTGCCACAGCTGAAAAAAGACCAGAATTTGCATGGAGGTTAAATATGGACAGCTTATTTAACGTACTCAATTTAGCTAGAGACAAAAAAATTCGACAAGTATTTTGGCCCAGTTCCATTGCTGTTTTTGGGCCTAACTCACCTAAAGAAAACACACCACAAGATACCGTTATGCAACCAACAACAGTGTACGGAATCAGCAAACTCGCAGGAGAACAATGGTGTCAATATTACCACAAAACTTACGGTGTTGATGTTAGAAGCATTAGATACCCCGGTTTAATAGGGTACAAATCAGAACCAGGAGGAGGCACTACAGATTATGCGGTTGATATATTTCACAAAGCCAAAGCAAATGAAGACTACACTTGCTTTTTAGATAAAGACAGAGGCCTACCTATGATGTACATGCCAGATGCCATTCGAGCAACTATAGAACTGATGAACGCTCCCGCTGATAATATTCGAATCAGAACCAGTTACAATCTAGGCGGAATTAGCTTCACCCCATCAGAAATTTATAACGAAATTAAAAAGCATTATACTGACTTTAAAATAAAATACGAAATTGATTTTAGAGACGAAATTGCTCAATCTTGGCCATCCTCGATAAAAGATAACAAAGCCCAAAGAGACTGGAATTGGAAAATGGAGTTTGACCTACCTACAATGGTCAAAGACATGCTTAAGCATATTAAAACACACCCCTAACAAAACCCCTAGATTAAACTATAAACAAGCTAATAACACAAAACACCAATTAAACTTCGTTCATCATTTAGAAGAGATGACTCATCACTAAAACGAGACCCTTCATCAACTCTTTGCAACCTTTCCCCTTGTAATAGAGGAGGTTACCAAGTATCACTTCATCGAAAATTAAATTACATTTGTCGAAATTCGACTTGTTTATTTGTAATAATACCTTATCTTAGCTATTCGAAATTAAATTAGTATGAAAACCATCATAACATTATTATCGTTTTTGCTACTAGCTACAACCACGATTGCTAGCACTGGCATTACCGAACCCGACCAAGATTCAGATACATTAAATCAAAAAGTAGATAATCGAAAACACGGCTACTGGATGATATACGCACACATGAGAAATGAGCCTAACTTCAAGCCAGATGATGTAATAGAAGAAGGTCGTTTTAAAATGAGTAGAAAAATAGGGCAATGGAAAAAATACTTCCCAGGTGGAAATCTAAAAAGTGAAATCGTATATAAAAATGGAAAAGCAATTGGAGATTTTACCACATACTATGACAATGAAGACAACACCGTAGCGGAAGCAGGAACATGGGGAGGAAGAATATATAAAGACAAATTTATAAGAAGACACCCAAATGGAAACATAGCTCAAGAAAAGTATTTTAACGAAAGTGGAAAGCCAGAAGGTCGTCAAGTTTACTATCATGAAAATGGTCAAATTGAGCTAGAATTTGAAATGAAAAATGGTATCGAAACAGGTAAAGCCACACGATATTGGCCAAATGGTGACATCAAGGAAATTATCATATTTGACGAAGGAGGAAACGGTAAAAGTCAAGGAGAAGTTGCTAGAGTTAATCCGCCAGTACTATTAGAATCTCAAAAAGAAGAAGAAAAAGAAGGTCCAGGACTAGCACTTCAAGGAGAAGAAAACGCAGCTCACAAAACTGGCGGTATCGTAGATGGATACCACAAAACATACAATGAGAACAAAGATATATTAATGGATGGTGAATTTAAAAAAGGAAAACTTTGGAAAGGAAAACTATACATCTATGACGAATTTGGACTACTTGAAAAAATAGAAATGTACAAAAAAGGAAAGTACATAGGAAACGGAGTTATAGAATAAAAGCTTAGTCAACAAAATTAAATTACAAAACGAATGCTTCAATAGTATTCGTTTTTTTTTGCCCCTATTTGACATTAATTTAACACCACAATCTTGCCGAATTAAGACTTTTTATTTACATTCGCATTCCTTGAAAACACAAGTCAATTATGAGTGTCAAATACAAAGAATACAACAAGTTAGATTTACCCAAAATAGCTTCAGAAACATTAGAGAAATGGAAATCTAATCAAACGTTTGAAAAAAGCATTTCATCTAAAAAAGAAGGAAAAGATTTCGTCTTTTTTGAAGGGCCTCCAAGCGCCAATGGGTTACCAGGCATTCATCACGTTATGGGAAGAGCAATCAAAGATGTATTTTGCAGATACAAGACCCTAAAAGGATTTCGTGTAAATAGAAAAGCCGGTTGGGACACTCATGGATTACCCGTTGAACTCAAAGTAGAAACAGAACTCGGCATTACCAAAGAAGATATCGGAAAAAAAATATCTATTGAAGCCTACAATACAGCTTGTAAAGAAGCGGTAATGAAATACACCGACATATGGAATGATTTGACAGAAAAAATGGGATATTGGGTTGACATGAATCAGCCTTACATTACGTACGAGAACAAATACATCGAATCGGTTTGGTGGTTATTGAGCCAAATCTACAACAAAGACTTGATGTACAAAGGATATACCATTCAGCCCTATTCACCAAAAGCAGGAACGGGATTATCCTCTCACGAAATTAATCAACCGGGATGTTACAAAGACGTAAAAGACACTACAGTAGTAGCTCAGTTTAAAGCTAAGAAAAATGAGGTATTACCAGACAACACACATTTCATCGCTTGGACAACTACACCATGGACACTGCCGTCTAACACTGCATTATGTGTAGGACCTAAAATAGAATACGTTTTGGTGCAAACCTTTAATCAATACACCTTTGAAGCGATAAAAGTAGTAGTTGCTAAAAATTTAGTAGGAAAACAATTTACAGGAAAATACACTCCAGAAACAGAAGAGTTAACACTTGACAACTGGACAAAAGAAAGTAAAAAAATACCATTTAAAATTCTTCAAGAATTTGTAGGTAAAGATTTAGAAGGAATAGAATACGAACAACTATTGCCTTATGCACTTCCAGACGAAAGTCCCGAAAAAGCATTTAAAGTAATCGTTGGGAATTTTGTAACCACAGAAGATGGCACAGGAATCGTACACATTGCACCTACTTTCGGCCAAGATGATGCACAGGTTGCCAAAGAAGCAGGTGTACCGCCTATGTTGGTAAAAGACTCAGAAGATAACCTAGTACCACTTGTAGATCTTCAAGGTAAATTCAGATCAGAAATGGGAGAATTTGCAGGTTTATACGTAAAAAATGAGTACTACGAAGATGGTGAAGCTCCTGAAAAATCTGTCGATGTTTTAATTGCCATCAAATTAAAAGAAGAAAATAAAGCATTTAAAGTAGAAAAATACGAGCACAGCTACCCACATTGTTGGAGAACCGACAAGCCTATTTTATACTACCCTTTAGACTCTTGGTTTATAAAAATTTCAAGTGTAAAAGAAAGAATGTCGGAATTGAACAAAACCATCAATTGGAAACCTGAATCTACCGGAACAGGTAGATTTGGAAATTGGCTAGACAACGCCAACGATTGGAACTTGTCTCGATCAAGATATTGGGGTATTCCTATCCCTATATGGAGAACAGAAGATGGAACAGAATCTATTTGTATTTCATCTGTAGAGCAACTACAAACCGAATGCGAAAAATCAGTAGCTGCAGGTTTAATGAACGAAAACCCTTTAGCATCTTATGAAGCCGACAACATGTCAGAAGAAAACTACAACCAGTTTGACCTACACAAAAGTTATATGGATGCTATTGTTTTAATTTCAGAATCTGGTAAACCAATGCATCGAGAAGCAGACCTCATAGATGTATGGTTTGATTCTGGGTCAATGCCTATCGCCCAGCTTCATTACCCTTTTGAAAACAAAGAACTGATTGATGAAAAAGGATTTGGAACAGGAGACTTCATAGCAGAGGGAGTAGATCAAACTAGAGGATGGTTCTATACACTGCACGCAATCTCTACCATGGTATTTGATAAAATCGCCTATAAAAATGTGATTTCAAACGGATTAGTTCTTGATAAAAAAGGGCAGAAAATGTCTAAAAGATTGGGTAATGGGGTTGATCCATTTATCACCTTAGAAAAATATGGAGCTGATGCCACAAGGTGGTATATGATTACTAATGCGCAACCTTGGGATAACCTAAAATTTGACGAAGCAGGAATAATAGAAGTACAACGAAAATTCTTTGGCACTTTATACAATACCTACAATGGTTTCTTGGCGGTTTATGCCAACATTGATAAATTTACCTATAGTGAAAAGGAAATAAATATATCTGAAAGACCCGAAATTGATCAATGGGTTTTATCCAGATTAAACACATTAATAAATGAAGTAGGCAATGCTTTTGAAGAATACGAACCAACCAAAGCAGGAAGATTAATCCAAAGCTTTGTAAGTGACGAATTGAGCAACTGGTACGTACGTTTATGCAGAAGGAGATTTTGGAGGGGCGAATATTCTCAAGATAAAATTTCTGCGTATCAAACACTATATACCTGCTTAGAGAAAATAGCAATACTATCCTCCCCTATCGCGCCATTCTTCAGCGACCGTTTATTCTCTGACTTGAATGATGTTACTAAAAAACATGACACCAACTCGGTACACTTGGTAGATTTTCCTGTTGCAGATGAGAACCTCATCAACAAAGAATTGGAATACAAAATGGACATTGCACAACGAGCAAGTTCGCTGGTTCTGAGTTTAAGAAAACGAGAAAAGATTAAAGTAAGACAACCCCTACAAAGAATTATGATACCAGCATTAGATGCACAATTTAAAACCGCCATCACAGCTGTTAAGGACTTGATTCTATCAGAGGTAAATGTAAAAGCGATAGAAATAATAGAAGACACTTCGGGAATATTGGTAAAACGTATCAAGCCGAATTTTAAAACCATAGGGAAGAAATATGGTAAACAAATGAAATCCATCATCAGTATAGTAAAAGAAATGACACAAGATGACATAGAGTCAGTAGAACAGAACAAAGGTTGGGTTGGCACAATTGATGGACTACAAATAGTATTAGATCAAAATGATTTTGAAATTCAAACCGATGATATTCCAGGGTGGTTTGTAGCCAATGACGGAGACCTTACGGTAGCGTTAGATGTAAACATATCTGATGAATTGAAAGAGGAGGGAATTGCAAGAGAATTTGTAAACAGAATACAAAACATAAGAAAAGATAGTGGTTTTGAAGTAACAGATAAGATTTTATTAACAATCAAATCTGATGCAAAAATAAATGATGCTATCCAAAATAATTTAAATTATATTTGTTCGGAAACATTAGCTACCGATTTGGTACTTGTTGAAAATATAACTGACCAAAAGAACAAAACAACAGTAGAAATTGATGCTGACATTACTTCAGAAATAGAGGTAAAACTAGCCTAAAACATAATTAAAATGGGAACATTAAAAAACAGATTTACAGACGAAGAATTGGAATATTTCAAAGAATTGATTGAGAAAAAATTAGAGGTAGCAAAAGTTGACTATGATATGCTTAGAGGTTCTCTATCTCATAAAGATGATCACGGTACAGATGACACCAGTCGTACATTCAACATGATGGAAGACGGCTCTGAAACACTGATGCGAGAAGAGATGGAAAAACTAGCGAACAGACAACAAAAGTTTATTAAAAACCTTGAAAATGCGTTGATTCGAATCAGAAACAAATCCTACGGAGTTTGTAGAGTAACAGGAAAATTAATAAACAAAAAAAGGTTGGAATTAGTACCTCACGCTACGCTAAGTATTGAAGCAAAAAACATGCAATAATTGAGTTTCAATTAGCACACACTTCAAGACAACTAAATTTTAAGACTTTATTATGCGTCCAGCATTGATTACTATATTTCTTGTTCTATTGCTTGACCAATGGTTAAAGCTTTGGATTAAAGCTTCTTTTCCTTTAGAAGAGCACATCCAAAACTTTGGTTTTATTGAACTTCTTTTCATTGAAAATAATGGAATGGCATTTGGGTTAGAACTGGGAGGCATCTGGGGAAAATTAGCATTAAGCTTATTTCGAGTGGTAGCCATTGGATTTATTTGGGTTGGGATAAAAAACCTAATTCATAACAAAGCTAAAAAGGGATTAATTATAGCTACTTCACTTGTTTTTGCAGGAGCTTTAGGAAACTTATTGGACAGTACTTTTTACGGTGTTTTGTTTTCGGATAGCTATAGAGATACCGCAACTTTTCTTCCAGAAGCAGGAGGATATGCACCTTTGATGATGGGAAAAGTTGTAGATATGCTTCACTTTACAGTTACCTGGCCAGATTGGATGCTTTTTGACTTAGGAGGTTCTGAAATATTCCCTCCAATATTTAACATTGCAGATGCTGCAGTTTCGGGTGGTGTTATCGCTATGTTATTATTTAATAAATCATTCTTTGGTGAAGGAAATGGAGATTTCAGTATCTTCAAGAAGAAAAAAATAATAGTGGCAACTGAACAAACAACCTAAATTTTATTGAACATTCCAAAAGTATTTCCAAAGTATAAAAACCAACCCCATAAGTCCTAAAAATGCAAATACAAAAGTGCGTTTGTGCGAAAAACCATGAACCTTGTTGTGCTGCATGACCAATAATGCAATTACGAAACTTAGAACAGCTCCCACTATAAAAAAATAATACTCATTTGAACTCATAGAATACAAAAGTAAACATCTAAATAGATTTTAGATAGTACCTTTGTTACAGATGAACTTAAAAAAACTATTTATACCATTAATTAGTACGCTACTGATAATGTCTTGCCAACAAGAAAACAACATATTAGTAGCAACATCTGCCAATATGCAATTTGTAATGAAAGAATTGGTAAACACTTACACAAAAAAAACGAATCATAAAATTGATTTAGTAGTTGGTTCATCAGGAAAATTATCTACACAAATTGAGCATGGAGCACCCTATGACATATTTGTATCTGCTAACAAAATTTACCCTGAATATCTATACAAAAAAGGATTAGGAAAGACACCACCAAAAACCTACGCTAAAGGACAATTAATTTTATGGTCAACAAAAGACTTCCCGCTATCTCTTAAAATGTTAAAAACAAAAATAATAAAGAAGATTGCAATTGCCAACCCAAAAACAGCACCTTACGGAAAGGCTACCATAGAATTTCTTAAAAAATCGGGTATCTACAAAGACATAAAAAACAAACTTGTGTTTGGTGAAAGCATATCGCAAGTTAATCAATTTATAACTACACAATCTGTAGAAGTAGGATTTACAACACAAGCTATAAAACATACAAAACAATATAAATCAGGTAACTTTTTAGAATTAGCAAACTCCCCGCTACTATCGCAAAGTGCACTTCTTATCAATCACAAAGACTTAAACAAGAATGCTATTGAATTTTATAATTTTCTTTTCACAAATGAAGCGAAAAAAATATTTAATCAATTTGGGTATGCAACTAAAAATCAACTATAAAGCTTTGAAAAAAAACGTAGTAATAACTATAGATATAACGAGTATTTTTAATGCAAAAATCGTGAAAACAAAATGATTTATTGGGCTATTTCATATTAGTTAATGGTATAATGTTCATACTCAC
>CAMZLL010000177.1 GCA_947311505.1 uncultured Cryomorphaceae bacterium | reverse complement strand
TCCCTACGGGTCGGGCTATCCACTATATCTCACGAAAGCTCCAAAAAGCTTTCGTGAGGATGCCGTTCCTATCCCTCACGCAAAAAAAACAACAAACTATTCAAACTCCATTTCCAAAACAGGAGATTTTTCATTCTCTTCCTCCACTCCCATTTTTTTAAGCAACTTATTGATTCCTTTATCTTTTTTTACACGATCTTTCTTTATCTTTTTTCCATTTTCGAGTTCTACACCTTCGTCAAGCGAGTCTGTATCGTCAAATTCTTCCCAATCCATCTCAAAAGTAGGTGCTTGCTTTTCTGGAGCTACATAATCGGTTACAGCAGTATCGTTTTTAAACAAACCTAACTCACTCTTTAGCAACGATTTCATATCTTCCTTCTCTTGCTTGATGTCCGCTTTTACGGAAGCTTTTCGTTCATCTTGATCTATTTTGTAAGTAGGATTATCCAAAGTTCCAAACATTTTCAAAAACAACTTCACACCCAGACCATCATCCTGTACAGGACCAAATTCTGTTACATTTTTTTGTATCATCACATCTCGCATTCTAAAACTAAAGTGGTAATCAATGGAATCCAAAAATGAATGCCACCCACTGATACTAATATCCATTACATTTGATTCAATAAGCATTTTTGGAATGAATATTTTACTATCTTTTATGGTTATCGTATTTGACAAATCCTTAAATTTTATGTGTTTCAATTTAGCGTTCAACTTCTCAGTATCGAGCACCTTATTGACCGCTTTATTTTCTGCTAAGTACGCTCCAATCTCCATTAATGATGATTGGTTTATGAGTTCTCCTTTTTGCAGATTCAAAGTAGTACGAGCACTTAAAGACTCTGTTTTTAAATTCAAATATTTATCCAACGCCACTACCAACGAAAGCGTTATATCGCCTTTCCCTTTAATATTTTGATCGGTAAGATAAGCCTGTCCAAAATTATCCATTTCTACAAACAAACTTTTAATATCAATACCCGTAGCGGAAATATCAGATTCCCAAATAAAACTATTGTCTTTCTGCTGTTCCAATCCAAAGGTACCTTTGTACATTCCTTTACTGGCTTTAAAGCTAACATTATTGGCTTTTAAGTTTTGATTATAGAGCGTAAAAACTCCTTTTATATTTTTAGCGTTTAGTTTTCCAAACATCAAAGATTTAATCTGAGATTTCAGATTGAGATGTATGTTATTGGGCAATGAAAAAGGTTCTGGGTCTGAATCGAGACCAGCAGTATACGAATTAGAGGTTTCTACATTCATAAGATCATCAAGCATCACATACTTAGAGCGAAGATCAGCTTCAATGACCATTGTTTCTTTAGCACTCATAATGTAGGGAATCAAGTTTTTGATCACTCCGTCCAATTCAAAATCACTCGTCAACGCCATACCTGACAATCCCTGAATAATCGCATCATTGTTTTTGAGCACCGCTTTTCCATTTATTCCCGAGTATAAAATAGGCGAAGTAGGAAGTTTTAATTTAACATTTTCAAAGCTGAACACTCCTTTTGAAGAAATCAAATCAAACCCAACATTGGTGCTCTTACCTTTCATATCAAATGTATATTGCGTATTTCCTTCAAGTGTTTCTATGCTTTTGTTTTGCAGGAATTTTTGCAATAAAAACAGGTTAATATTTCCTTGCGAATGTGCGGTTATTTTAGGACGCCTCAAATCGGTTAACTTTAAGAACCCATTTATTGTTCCTACGTCCATATTGGCTGCGAGTTTTGTAATTTCTAAAATAGAAACCGCATTGGTGTCGCTATCATAATATCCTTCAAGATCTATATTGGTCAATGTTACATTGGAGCTTTTTTCTTTAACAGACCCTTTATCGATGTAGAAGTCTGCTTTAACTCTAGGCGAATATCCACTGTTCGTTCTACCCACTACTTGCGCATCAAACACCACCATTCCTTTGGCATCATATTTTTGCAAGGGAGCAAGATATTCTTTCGGAAAAATAGTAAATGCAGACTCCAGATCTATATTTTTTCCTTTTATAATCAAATCAATGTTTGAAGAGTCTTTTTTAGATTGAAAAACACCTTTAACATCAAATATTATTTCCTCTATCGTAAGGTCTCCTTTTTGAATCGCATATGATTTTGCTTCATTGTCTATCAACATTCCAAAATCTAGATTTGCTTTTTTGTCTGTCAATATAGAGACAGAATCTATTTGCAATGTATGGATAATCATATCCGAAGTGGCAGACATTTGGTAGGTTTGCTCTGAAAACTCCCCCGAGAATAAAATTTGCTCCGTAGTTAAAGCATATTTTTGATTAACGGGAATATTGGTGTAGGAAATTCTCAAATTTTCACCAGTAAGCTCTTCAAGATGAAATGAAAACTTGTTGCCATGTTTATTTTTTGTGGTATCGGCTTTCCAAACATCATAGTTGTTAACAGCATTGTCAAGCGTTTTTATATTTGCCACAGCAGATTCAATGTGTATTTTTTTTACCTTATAATTTCCTGCATACATATCCCAAAAATCAAAATTCAAATAGATACCTTTTGCATACAGTAACGTGTCTGCATTATTTTGACTCGTATAATCAGGAATTAACACATCTTTGAAACGTAAAGACGCGTTGGGAAATTGATCCCAAAGCGTCAATTCAATATCTTCGGATTTTACCCGAACTTTGACCTTTAAATTTTTATTGAGTTGCTCAGTTGCAAACTCTTTAATTTCATCTTCGTAAACATAGATTACGGTAAGAGCAAATGCTACCACCAAAAATATTAGGATACCAATTGCTGCCACGATACGTTTTGTCCACTTCAACCACATAGAAAAAAATCTAAAAAGTAAAATTAACGCATAGACGGGTTATTTAAAGTTGGTGTACTAATATTTATCAACGTAAAGATATGCAAATGAGTTACAAAGTAACGTAAGACCGCTGAAAATAACTATTTGAACAACGGTCTTTAGGTTACAACAATTTAGTTTTTGCTTTCGTTAAAACTTATTTAAATTCCAATTGATAGACATCGCTCAAATCAGCATCGCTACTAAAGTTTACTCCCAAATCTTTTATGACTCCAGACCCTACTCCATAGACCCACCCGTGAATTGATAGCGATTGTTTTTTCTCCCAAGCATTTTGGACTATAGATGTTTTAGCCAAATCATACACTTGCTCAATGATATTTAACTCTACAAAACGATCGTATTTTTTTTGTTCATCTTGGATAGCATCCAACTCATTGTTGTGAAAACGATAAACATCTTTTATGTGGCGAATCCAATTGTCAATTAATCCAATATGAGCATTTCCCATAGCTGCTTTCACCCCACCACAGCCATAATGTCCGCAAACAATTATCTGGCGTACTTTCAATACGTTTACCGCATAATCAAGCACGCTCAACATATTCATATCGGTATGCACTACCATATTTGCTATATTTCGATGTACAAACACATCTCCCGGATTAGCTCCTATTATTTCGTTGGCAGGTACTCGACTATCTGCACAACCTATCCATAATATCTCCGGTTCTTGATTGTGCTCCAGTCGTTTAAAATATTCTGGATCTTTGTCCAATTTATCTGCAACCCATTCTTTGTTATTTCTAACTATTTTTTCATAAAATTCCTTTCCCATAATGCTAAATATTTTATTTGTTATATATAATTTATTATTAATTTAATGTACAATTAGAACAAGTATCAATTGTACATTAAATTAATAATAAATTATATATAACAAATAAAATATTTAGCATTATGGGAAAGGAATTTTATGAAAAAATAGTTAGAAATAACAAAGAATGGGTTGCAGATAAATTG